>NZ_JBSSDI010000001.1:0-149470 GCF_054060575.1 Thermostichus sp. MS-CIW-15
GGTTTACCAGTCCGTTGAAGCAGCAACTCCGGGAAGTGATTCTCGGAAGCTCCCGTCTACAGCCCGTCAGGGCTTAGCGGGAGAGGATGTCACTTCGCGCCGGTTTCTTTTGCTCTGGCCCCTGAGCTCCGGCAGCAGCAGCCCGTTCCTGAGTAGGAAGCCAGGATCCCTGCCGAGGTCTACTCCCGCAGCGGCGGCAAAAACTATTGAAGGGATCCGGAAGCTGGGGTAGGCTTTGCGGATATTCGGGTTGAGGTGTGAGGAATGTGCGGCATTGTCGGCTATGTGGGCTTTCAGTGGGCAGCTCCCATCCTCTTGGAGGGCCTGCGCACCCTGGAGTATCGCGGCTACGATTCCGCCGGCATTGCCACCGTGGATCCAGAAGAGGGCTTGAGGATTGTGCGGGCCACCGGCAAGCTGCACAACCTGCTGGTGAAGCTCACGGCCAACATGCCCACGGCCAAGGTGGGGATTGGCCACACCCGCTGGGCCACCCACGGCGGTATCAGCGAAGAAAATGCCCACCCCCACTGCGACGCGCGCGGGCGCATCGTGGTCATCCAAAACGGCATTGTGGAGAACTACCTGGAGCTGAAGGAGCACCTGCTGCAGCGCGGGATCCCTTTTCGCTCCCAAACCGATACCGAGGTGATCGCCCACCTGCTGGGCCTGTACACGGAGGAGCTGGGCTGCTTTGAGGCAGCTTTTGCCAAAGTCATGGGACAACTGCGGGGAGGCAATGCCGTGGTGGCCTTGGATCGGGAGGCGCCGGATCGGCTGATTGCCGCCCGCCTGGGCAATGCCGGGGCTGTGGTGATTGGGGAGGGGGAAGGGGAAAATTTTGTGGCCTCAGATCTGCCTGCCATCATCCGCCACACCCGCAGGGTGGTGTTTCTGGAAGATGGAGAGATGGCCATCCTCACCGACTCCAGCGTGCGCTATCAGCGCATTACCGGCGAGGAGCTGCGCAAAACCCCCCTTACAGTGGCCTGGGATCCGGTCTCGGCGGCCAAGGGCGGCTACAAGCACTTCATGCAAAAAGAGATCCACGAGCAGCCGCGCACCATCACCGAGACGCTGCGGGGGCGGGTGGATCTGGAAGGGGGGCGGGTGACGCTGGAGGGGCTGGCGCTAACAGAAGCGCAACTGGCCCAGATAGAGCAGATCCACGCCGTGGCCTGCGGCACTGCCTGGCACGCCTGCCTGGTGCTCAAGTACTTCATTGAGAGCCTGGCCCGCACCCCGGTGCAGGTGGACTATGCTTCCGAGTTTCGCTACCGCCAGCCGGTGCTGCGCCCCCACAGCCTGCTTTTGGCTCTTACTCAATCCGGGGAGACGGTGGATACGCTGGCAGCCATGAGCGAGGCTCGCAGCCAAGGGATCCCCACCCTAGCCATCGTCAACGCCATCGGATCCCAGGCCACTCGTCTGGCGGATGCCGGGGTGATCTACATCCACGCCGGGCCGGAGATCGCCGTCGCCTCCACCAAGGTGTTTACCGGCATGCTGGTGGCAGGATACCTGCTGGCCCTGCAACTGGCCCAGGCCAAAGGGATCCTCAGCCCGGCCCAGATCCGATCCCACCTGCAAGCTTTAATCGAGCTGCCGGGCAAGATCAGCCTGTTGTTGAAAGACGCCGCCCTCTACGAGCAGTTGGCGGAGCAGTACCACCACGTCACCGACATGCTCTACCTGGGCCGCTGGGTCAACGCCCCCATAGCCCTGGAGGGGGCCTTAAAAATGAAAGAGGTCAGCTACATCCACGCCGAGGGCTACCCAGCAGGGGAGATGAAGCATGGCCCCATTGCCCTCATCGACGAGCGCATGCCGGTGGTGTGTATTGCCACCCGCGATCCCGTCTACGAAAAAATGCTCTCCAACATCGAGCAGGTGCGGGCGCGGGGCGGGCGAGTCATTGCCCTGATCAATCCGGAAGATACCCAGGTCCGGGAAAAAGCCGACCACGTCATCGAGGTGCCCAGCACCACACCTCTGCTGTCGGCGGTTTTGAACGTCATCCCCCTGCAGCTGTTTGCCTACGCCATGGCGCTGCGCCGCGGGGCCGATGTGGATCAGCCCCGCAACCTGGCCAAGTCGGTAACCGTCGAGTAGCGTCTGCCAACCTTGTCACCGCCGGCCTCTGGCTTTTGCAAAATCGGGCAGATCACGTCCTCCTGGGCCGTCGGTTCCGCTGGGATCCGCCAATCGGAAAGGAGGCTTTCAATTTGGCCTTTTAGAGTTTGCAATTCGGCCATGCGCTCTTCGATTTGCCACAGCTTCTCCTGCAGGTGTTGGCGGATTTCTGGGCAGGGCTGCTCCCCCCGGTCGTACAACTGCAGGATCTGGCGAATTTCCTCCAAGCTCAGGCCCAGGCTTTGGCAGCGGCGAATGAAAGCCAGCCGCCCCAGCACTGCCGGATGGAAGAGGCGATAGCTGGACTCCGACCGCTGCACCGTTGGCTTCAGCAGGCCCAGCGACTCGTAGTAGCGCACCGTGCGCACCGGCAACCCCGCCGCCGCCGCCACCTGGCTAATTCTCAAGCTGCCCAATGCGCCATCGGCAACTGCAGGACTGAACATAGCACCACCAGCTCCCCAAGAGCTTCAGCTTAACAAAGCCAGCCCCGCAGCCGGATCCCCTGCCAAGAAAAGCGGGGATCCCTCAGCTTTTGTGGCCCATCTCGGCGGCTTGGATCAAGGCCCTGGCCCGCTGTTGATCCAACTTGGCCTGCAGGCGCTCTTGCTTGTCGCTGCTGGTGTTCAAAACTTGGCTCGCTTTGTCCAAGAGGGCCTGAGCTGCGGCCTTATCCACTTTTTCTCCCCGCTCGGCGCGGTTGACCAGAACGGTTACCTCGTTATTTTCCACTTCCGCAAACCCGCCCATCACGGCAATGGCCGACCACTTGCCACCGGCCTTGACCCGCATCACGCCGTTGCCGATGGCCGTCAAGAGAGGGGCGTGGTTGGTGAGGATGCCCAACTGACCTGAGGTAGCCGGGAGGATCACTTCCTCGGCGGGGGCATCCCAAACCGTGCGGTCGGGGGTGATCACGCGAACCATCAGCGTCACAGCAGGTCTCCTGAAGGGTTGAGCTTGGCACTTCTATCCTACCGGATCGCGGTTGCTCTCGGTTCTGCCCCTCTGCGTGGCGAGACTTAACCTGAGCATAACCTCTCCTTTACTTCCGTCGAAGAGGCAAGCGGTAAGGTGTTGTCGGGAACACTTGTCCTCTACCCCAACTCAGCCGCGAAGCCAACCCCATGCTGTTATTGGTAGGGGAAAGCCCAACGACCAGTGTGCCCAGTTTGCCCTAGCGGAGCTAGCCTATGCCTGAAACGATGCCCGGCCATTTTGCTGCCGGCCTGCCTACACGGGAGCGGCAATTGCTAGAAGACCTCTACCGAGGCCGCAGTTTATCTCCCTACAGTCCCGGCCAGGTCATCCCTTTGTTTCCCGAGGAGTGGGTGATCGTCTGTCGGGGTGTGGTGCAATTGACTACCCTCTATCCCAATGGCGGCGAGGCGCTGTTGGGATTTGCTGGCCCCTCCATGCCCCTGGGATCCCCGCTGACAATGTTGGATCCCTACCAAGCCAAGGCGTTGACGGCGGTTGACGTGTTGCGGCTGCCGGCAGCCGAGGTGGAAGCCTCAGCAACCCTGAGCCAGGGGCTGCTCAAGCAGTTGGTGCGGCGGTTGCGCCAAACCGAAGCGCTGCTGGCCTTGGCCGGGCGGCGGCGGGTGGAGGATCGGCTGCGCCAGTTGCTCTCCCTATTGGCGGTGGAGTTGGGATCCCCAATGGCGACGGGGGTGCGCCTGCAGGTGCGCCTCACCCACCAAGACTTGGCCAATGCCATCGGCACTACCCGCGTCACCATCACCCGTCTTTTGAACCGTTTCCGCCAGCAGGGCTGGATCGCGGTGGACAAAAACCGCCATCTCATCATCAAGCTGGCCCAAACGCCCTGACGGCTTTAAGCCTGGCGTTGGAGCTGTTGGAGGAGCCAGTTGGCGGCGGCGGTGTTGGTCTCGCTGGCCAGGCGTTCCAGCGCCTGCTCAAGCAGAGCTATCTGCAGGCCCGCCAGCACCTCTGACTGGACAATGGCCCGATAGCGCCTGTCCTTGGCCAGGGCAAAGGCAAAAACGCGCCGCCCCTTGACATCGATGACCCAGTACTCAGGAATGCCCAGGCTGGCGTAGAGCTGCTTTTGCTCGTCTAGGTCAAGAGCCAGGGTGGTGTCGGCAATTTCGCCCACCAGGTCGGGAGGTCTTTGGAAACGCAAATCAATCCGCCGCGGCTCGCCGGCTTGGTATTTGGGGATGTTCTCCCCTTTGTAGAGCACTAGGTCAGGGGCGCAGGCGTGGGTTTCTGGGTACTCAATCAGACAGCGACCATAGGACTGCAGCGGCACATCCGGGTGCAAAAAGGCCCAGGCGAAAAAAATGGCCGTCATCAAATCGCTGACGGAGGCGTGCTCTGGCCCTTCTTTGCCCATGTTGACCCACAACCAACCCCGATGAAAGGAGAGTTTTTGCCACTCCAGGTCAGGATGGCTGCGAATGGCCACATAGTCCTGCCAAGTGGCGTCGTGCCGCTCGAGGATGGGGGAAGTCGAGGTCTTGAGAGAGATTACAGTCATAGTCCATCCTGAAGCTGGGAATCTTAAGCCTGGCGTTGGAGCTGTTGGAGGAGCCAGTTGGCGGCAGCAGTGTTGGTCTGGCTGGCCAGGCGTTCCAGAGCCTGTTCAAGCAGGGCTATCGGCAAGCCTGCCAGCACCTGTGACTGGGCAATGGCCCGATAGCGCCTGTCCTTGGCCAGGGCAAAGGCAAAAACACGCCGCCCCTTGACATCGATGACCCAGTACTCGCGAATGCCCAGACTGGCATAAAGCTGCTTCTGCTCGTCCAGGTCAAGAGCCAGGGTGGTGTCGGCAATTTCGCCCACCAGGTCGGGAGGTCTTTGGAAACGCAAATCAATCTGCCGCGGCTCGCCGGCTTGGTATTTGGGGATGTTCTCCCCTTCGTAGAGCACTAGGTCAGGGGCGCAGGCGTGGGTTTCTGGGTACTCAATCAGACAGCGACCATAGGACTGCAGCGGCACATCCGGGTGCAAAAAGGCCCAAAACCCGAAAATGATGGTGATGAAATCGCTGACGGAGGCGTGTTCCGGCCCTTCTTTGCCCATGTTGACCCACAACCAACCCCGATGAAAGGAGAGTTTTTGCCACTCCAGGTCAGGATGGCTGCGAATGGCCACATAGTCCTGCCAAGTGGCGTCGTGCCGCTCAAGGACAGGGGGGGTGGCTGGCTTTGAGGCAAGAACCATCGCTCTTCCCTCAGGGGGTTTCCCTCAAGCCTATCATCAGCCCTCGAGAAGTCGCTCCTCCCGCTCCAGAGAAGCAGGCTAGGGCCGGCCAGAAGCCTCAAAAGGTCAGGAAACCTGCCGGGATCCCTAGACCGACAGCGGGGCTTTGCGCCAGGCCTGGGGCTGTTGGAACTTGTGCAGATCTCGGATCAGCCGCACCCAGCCGTCGGCCATCGACTCGACCAGGAGCTTGCCTTTTTCGGGCGTGGCGGCGGTGGCATCCCCCAGGACGCCGCTCCGGCTGAGGTCGCGGGTTGTCCAGGCAAACGAGATCCGCCCTTCCAGGCTGAGCAAGCTATCTTGCGGCAGATCCGAGGGGTACTCGCAGACCAAGCGGTCGGTGCGCACCGTCTCGGGCAACAGGTACATCAACATGCTGGTCTCGCCGTCTCCGGCGTGAATGCCCAATTCCTGCTCTTTTGCGGTCATCAGCTCCTGGCCTTGGTGGGGAACGCGCCAGACGGACACCGGGAAGAGCAGGAAATCTTCGTACTTCTGGTGCAGGTCGCGGGCCACAATCTGCAGCACCTCGGGCTGGCCGCCGTGGGAGTTGAGGAACACCAGCTTGCGAAACCCAGCCCGGTAAATGCTTTCGGCCACTTCGGTCAACACCGCCATCAGGGTTTGCGCCGAGAGGGTGATGGTGCCGGGGAAATGCCAGTGCTCGTTGGCCTTGCCGTAGCACTGGGTGGGCAGGACATAGGCCGGGATCTCCGGCTCTAGTTTTTCCATGGCCCGCCCGATGATTGCCGTGCCGATGCAGGCATCTACCACCAGGGGCAAATGGGGACCGTGCTGCTCGATTGAGGCCACCGGCTGGATGATGACTACGTTCTCTTTGTCGGGCATGGCCTGGATCTCCGTCCAGGTCAGGTAGGGAAAGAAACGGTGGGGCGGGATAAAGGTGTGCATCATGGCGGGATCCGGTTTCCAGGAATTTGGAGGAGCCTTGCCTGCAAGACTAGCACCATGGGCAATCTGGGATCCCCTCGCAGAACCTGAGAAGGCATCCCTTAAGATCAGGTGTAGTTGGTCTCAACTTTCCTAAGCGGAAGCCAGCCGTTCCATGACCCTGTGGCCCTGTCTGCCCGCTCAATGTGGCTCTGGTGAGGATCTCCCCATTAGGGGACGTCCTCTGCCTGCTGGGAGGACGGAAGTAGGGAGTGTCCTCACCTCACCCCGCCCCATCCTAGCCTTGCCGGGGTCGCAGGCCACCCTCTACGTGGAGCTGATTCAGGTTTCTCTTCACAATCTTGAGGCGGGATCCCCAGCTCTGCTTTGGGTGCGACCCCTGTTGCTCAAGCAGGGATCCCAAGTTTGGAACCTGCGATCCACCTCAGATTTGCTCTGGCCGGCTGCCGGCTTTGTCCCGGCCTACGCCGAGGAGGTGCTGCCGCTGCTGGAGCAGGCCGGGGATCCCCTGCCCCAGGAGGCCCGCCAGCGGCTGCAAGCCTTTTTGCAGCAGGTCTGCCAGGGCTAGGACTCCGTCCCGCTATTGCCAAGGGCCAAGCTCTGCAGAGCCGATTCCAGCCGCGCCAGCGCCTCGTCAATTTCCGCAGGCGTGACGATCAAGGGGGGCACCAAGCGCACCACCTGGGATCCCGCCGGCACCAGCAACAGCCCTCGCTCCAGGGCCGCCCTGACCACCTCAGCCGCCGGGATCCGCAGCACCAGCCCCTGGATCAGGCCCCAGCCGCGTACCTCTTGAACAAGCCGTGGGAACTGCTCTGCCAAGCAAGACAAACCCTGGCGCAGATAGCTGCCCGTCTGCTGAGCATTCCAAACCAGGCTCTCCGCCATCAGGGTGCGGCAGACCGCTAGGCCAACCGCACAGGCCAGGGGGTTGCCGCCGAAGGTGCTGGCGTGATCCCCCGGCTGGAACACGGCGCAAAAGTCTTTGGCCAGGAGGGCGCCAATTGGGATCCCGCCCGCCAGGCCCTTGGCCAGGGTAAACACATCCGGCTCTATCCCCAGGTTGCAGTAGCCCCAGAGCCTGCCGGTGCGACCCAGCCCCACCTGTACCTCGTCCAACATCAGCAAGATGCCCCGCTCGCTACAGACCCGGCGCAGCCACTGAAAGTAGGCAGGATCCCCGGGCACAACCCCTCCTTCTCCCTGCAGCGGCTCCAGCAGCACGGCACACACCCGCTCGCCCCAACGCTCCAGCACTGCCGCCGTACCCTCGATATCGTTGTAGGGAACGTAGTCGAAGCCGGGCACCAGCGGGGCAAAGTCTTTTTGGTATTTCGGCTGGCCGGTAGCGGTGAGGGCAGCCAGGGTGCGTCCATGAAAGCTAGCCTGGGCGGTGAGGATCACCGGATCTTGGATCCCGCGCACCGTATGGGCATATTTGCGGGCCAGCTTGATGGCGCCTTCGTTGGCCTCTGCCCCTGAGTTGCAGAAAAAAACCTTATCGGCACAGGAGTGCTGGGTCAGCCATTGGGCCAGTTGCGCCTGGGGCCGGTTGTAGTAGAGGTTGGAAACATGGTGCAACTGTTGCGCTTGCTGAGTCAGCGCCTGGATCCAAGCGGGGTGGGCATGGCCCAGCGTGCAGGTGGCAATGCCAGCCACAAAATCCAGGTACTCGCGCCCTTCTTCGTCCCAAACCCGGCAGCCTTCCCCCCGCACCAGGGTCAAAGGATAGCGAGCGTAGGTGGACATCACATGCCGGTCGAACAGCTCGGCGGTTGTCCCGGAGCCCAAGTCGACAAGAGAAGCGCTTAGCGGCGGCATGGCAGAGGGAGAATGGACAATGTCTCGAGTGTATCACTCTGGGCGGGGGATGATATTCTGGCAAAGCCCAAGGAGAAGGGATCTACACCCATGGGGCGGCGGGGGGTAACGGTCTGGTTTACGGGGCTCAGCGGCGCGGGCAAAACCACCCTGAGCTGCGGTGTCGCCCAGCAGTTACAGGCTTTGGGGTTGCCGGTGGAAGTGCTCGATGGAGACCTGGTGCGGCAACACCTCAGCAAGGAACTGGGCTTCAGCAGGGCGGATCGGGATGAGAACGTTCGTCGCATCGGCTTTGTGGCAGAGATGCTGACCCGCCACGGGGTGATCGTGCTGGTGTCGGCCATCTCCCCCTATCGCGCCACCCGGCAGGAGGTGCGGCAGCAGATCGGCAACTTCATCGAAGTCTTTGTGGACGCCCCCCTGGAAGTTTGTGAACAGCGCGATGTGAAAGGCCTCTACCGCAAAGCGCGGGCAGGCCTCATCCGGCACTTCACCGGCATCGACGACCCCTACGAGCCGCCAGAATATCCAGAGGTGGTCTGCAAAACCGCCGAGCAAAGCATCTCTGAATGTATCGACTTGGTGATGCAAAGCCTGAGAAGCCACGGCTATCTCCAATAGGGCGCTGGGCCTGGCGGGTTTGGGATCCTTGTGGGAAGATGTGAACAAGCATTTCGTTTCTGAGAATCAAGGTAGCTATGGCAGTGACTCGTGCCGGACGAACCTTTGTGATGCGGGGCAGCAGCGAAGGGAACCCTGCCAAGTTTCTGGAAATGGCCAGCTCTCTGATCAACACCCGCACCCGCCAAGGTAGCGGCAAAAAGGTTCAAGATCGCTCCTCCTACGGCAAGGCGGGCAATCCGCAAGAGTTTATACAGATGGCCAGCGAGTTGCGCCGATCCCTGGAGCAGCGGGGGCGGTAGCTGCTCTTTTCCTCTCCTCTAGACTGTAGGATCCCCGTCCGGCTCAGCTAGCCGGACGCTTTTCTTTGTTTTGCCCTCCAGGCAGACAATTGCTGGCCTGAGGCTCCCTGGCTTTCTATTCCACCCTCCCCAACCTTGCTCCTGCGGTTTGCCGCTCACAAAAGAAGAGAGGATGTCAGGATGGGAAAAGTGCTCCTCTGAGCGCTCTTGCCGGTGGACGTAGTGAGGTGAAAAAGCATGAAAAACACGGGCTTTTGGCTGGCCGGGATCCTGGGGTTGCTCCTGGATCAGGCGAGCAAGCGCTGGGCGGTGGAGCGGCTGCTGCCGGGGCCGGAAATCGAGCTGTGGCCAGGGGTGTTTCACCTTACCTATGTGGAAAATACCGGCGCCGCTTGGAGCCTATTTGCCGATTCGGCAGAGTTCCTCAAGTGGGTCTCGCTGGGGGTAGCGGTGGCGCTGGCGCTGCTGGCGATTCGCAGCAGCAGCCTGGGCCGTTGGGAACAGGTGGGCTACGGCTTGGTCTGGGCAGGAGCGATGGGGAACGGCATCGACCGCTTTCTCAACAGCTATGTGGTGGATTTTTTCAACTTCGTCTGGATTGGCTTCCCCGTCTTTAACGTGGCGGACGTGGCCATCAACGTGGGGGTGGCCTGCTTGTTGGTTGGCCTGTGGCAGGGCAGCCCGAAAAAAACGGCGCCGAGACCCTAGGCGACCTACTTCGCCCCCGCCCACTGGCGATCCCCAGCTTCTTGCGCGGCCAACTCAGGCTGCGAGGGAGCCTCAGGATCCGGCGGAGCGCTCCACCACAACCCCACAGCTGGCCCCAATCCCAGCAAGAGCCCCAGCCCTGCTGGCGCGACAATGCCGGATCCTACGCTCATCAGCAGGGCAAAGGCAAAATTGGCTACATAGAGCAGCAGCGGCCCCAGCAACTGGCGGCGGTTCAAGACCGGCTGATCTTTCCCCCAAAGGAGGTTGGCCGCGGTCATAAAGGCAGCTCCGGTGAGCATCCAACCGCCGAAGTTTTGCAGCGGCATGCCGAAAAAGGGCCCCGGCTGGAACCACGTCCAAAAGGGGATCAGGCCGCGGGTCATGGCCGGATCCAGCACGAAGTCCCAGGCGGTGAGCAGCAGCGCCCCCAACAGGATGGCCTCGCAGTGGATCAGCCAATGGCGCCCCGCTTGCAACGCCACCCGCGCCAACAGGTAGGACGACAGCCCCACGTAAAACCAAGACAAAGGGATCGTGAAGGGAACCAGTCCGGCGATCTTGTAGCCCAGCCCGCTCAGGTAGCCGTAGTCGCCAAAAGGGATCCCGGTGCTGGTGCCCAGCAGCTCGCTGGCCAAGGAAATGCCCACCGCCGGGATCAAAAACATCAACAGGCGCCGCACCCCCAGAAGGCGGGATCCCATCAGAACTGCCGCCAGCGCCCCAGACACCATGTAGGCAACGCCGCCGTTGCCCATGCCCCAAGAGAAGGCCTGCAGACCAATGGGAGGCAAACTGGCCACCCACTCGGGATGCGGTACTACCCAAAGTAGGCCCACTAGGCCGAAGAGCAAGGAGAGAATGTGCAAGCCTAGCGCCGAAGCTTCCAACCACTGCCAGATTGACCCAGACCAAAGGAGAACACCTCGCCTGTTAAAAAACTGGAAAGGCAAGCTAACCAGAACACCAGAGGATAACAGCCAACGCATGAGAAGCTCCCGCGGGGTGGTTGGTCAGAGCCACTGCGCTTTCCCACAGCTTGGGCAGGGGCTGAGGAGAAAAGCGGGTGGCAAAAAGGAAAGTGGCACCCGAGCCAAACCGCCTGGTCTGCTCAAGGTATGCCTACTGATACTTTGCTGCCTATTGTATCAATTCGTAAACATTCTGCCTGGCTTTCCCCAGAGGCCCCCTTCCTCCGTATCCCAGGAAGTCCTGAGGGGAGTCTACGCCCAGTTGAGCCGGGCTGTGGAGCGCCGGGACTGGGCTCAGGCCCTGCGCTTGGTGGATCTTTTGCGGCAGCAGTTGCAGGATCCCGCTCAGCTTCAGAAGCTGGAAGGCTACCGGCGGCAACTAGAGAGCTATCGTCAAGTCCAAGGGGATCCGCCGCCGCCCCAGTGGCCGTTTTTGCACAAGCCCTTTGTCGGGGAATTTCCCGTCACCAACCTCTTCGACCACGACTTGCCCTTGGGGGAGGAGGATGGCAACGGACGGTTTGTCAGTGGGCAAGGCCAAGTCTGGATCCCTGGCCCGCTGCACCCCTGCGGCAAAAGCGATGGCCATGCCGGCTATGACTGGGCCATGCCGGTGGGCACCCCCATCCTGGCCGCCGCCCCAGGACGGGTTACCGTAGCGCGTCCGGAGCCAGCGTTTTTCTGCCCTGCCTTGGGTCGCCCGGTCAGGGGGTTGCGGGTGCGCATTCTGCACGAGCCAGCTGGCTTGGAAACCCTCTACGCCCACCTCAGCCAAATCCAGGTGCAGGAGGGACAGAGGGTAGCCGCCGGGGAGGTGATCGGCCTGTCGGGCGACAGCGGCTGTGCCAGCGGGCCCCATCTCCATTTCGAGGTGCGCCGTCTCAACCCAACCAACTCCGGCCAACCCGCCCCCGTCGATCCCTACGGCTGGTTTGGGCCTGGCCTGGATCCCTGGAGCCTGCATCCCCTGGGAGCCGAAAGCCTGTTTCTCTGGCAGGTGGGCCAAGCGCCCAGCCTAGGCGCCTGCTGGCAGGCTCAACAGCTCTCTGGCCCTCCTCAATAGACTAGAGACATTTCCCGCAGCCCCGACCCCTCTCCCAGTGGGAGTCTCCCCTCACCCCCGACCCCTCTCCCAATGGGAGAGGGGAGTTGCAAGGGACTGCTTTGTGGCAATTTGGAACGAATCCCAGCGGTCTATTGTCTCGTCGCCAATCGGAAGACTTGGGATGTTACAGATCGCGGCGGACAAAGCCATCTCCCTCCCACTGGTAGAGGGTGGCGCGCGAGTCGCGGTTGGATCCCGGCACGCTGGAGATGACCAGGAGCCCTTGGGAGCTGACCCGCAAGCTGGCATTGCTTAAATCGGTTACGCTCAGCAGCGGCACAAACCCCTCCGGCTGGTGTTCCAAGATCAAGACAGACCGCAGCAGGCTGATTCCCCCTCGCTCGGTGAGCAGTACCAGCTTGGGCTGGGCGCTGGAGGTAATGTCGGTGCGCAGGTGCGCCTCCACCAGCCGTCCGGGGATCGGCTCAGCCGCATGGAGCAGGCGAAAATCGTATCCTCCCTGATGGGCGAAGCTGAGAACGCGCACCACCGGCTCCACTGTCGGCTGCCGCTGGATTTCAAACACGGCCACCACATCCTGCCGATCGGAAGCGGTGAGGCTGGCCGCAAACAGGCGCAGGTTTTGGCCGCGATTGCCGCGGATGAACTCCCACCAGATGGATTGACGAAAGAGGGCAACTACTCCCTCGCGCGCGGTGCCTCCCTCAGAAACAGCCGGCAACAGCGGAAGCAGCGGCTGGGGGTGGGCAGAGTTAACAGCAAGGGGTAGCGCCAGAGCCAAGGCTGCTCCCCAACTTATCCGACCCCAGAAATCCAAGGGCTTTCGCATACTTCCCCACTCCTCGACCCTAAGATTTTAAGAGATTGCCCGGTTTTGCTTAAGAGACAGTTGGCAGTTCCCTCAAGCAGAATCTCTAGAAGTGGGCCAGGGCAAAAAGCGATAGCCCGCCTCTTCAACGGCAGCAACGATCTCCGGCAAAGCTTCTGCAGTATGGGGCCAGCGGTCGTGCAGCAGCAAAACCAGGGGTTGTTCAGAGGCTTTCATCACCGACAACTGGGATCGAACCCGCTGCAAAAGCTGGTCTACTGTTTGGCCGGCATAGGCATCCTCAGGACTAAGGTTCCAGTAGAGAACCTGATACCCTGCCTGTTCCAAAGCGCGACGCAAAGCAGAGTCTAAGCGAAAACCGCCCGGTGGGCGAACCACCAGTTGGGGATCCAAGCCCAACGTCTTGAGCAGTTGGGTTGTCTGATCCACCTCGGCATAGAATATCTCGTCGCTGCTATAGAGGCGTCGATAGTCGTGAGTAAACGTGTGGTTGGCTATAGTGTGGTCGTGGGTTTGAATGGCTTTGGCCAACTCTGGAAAGCGAGAAACGTGATTGCCGATGAGAAAGAAGGTGGCCGGAATCTGTAGCTGATCCAAAACCTCTAAAAGGCGAGGGGTGGACTGCGGCCAAGGTCCATCGTCAATGGTGAGAAAGGCAGAGCGAGGTGGCACTTCCAACAAAGGCCCGAGCGCCTCTTCCAAAGGCAGTTGCAAAGGCCGGCTATTTTCCAGCGGATCGAGCAAAGTGGGATCCGCTGTCCAGCCATGCTGCAAAAAGACCTCTACCTGGGCAGGTGCAGGGGTGATCAGCAGGCGCCCAGTCTGTTCGTCTCGGTTGCCCCAGCTCAGCCGGTAGGGCAGCTCCCTAGGAACCTCAACAGCGGTCGAGGGCGTAATCACCGCATAGGGAATATCGATCAAGTAATGCCCATTTACCCGCTCTTGGTAAACCCAGGCAGCAGAAGGAGCCGATAGGTAAACCAGCAGGTCTTGGGGAGGGCTGCCGCGCACAACCCGAACGCTCTCGATCGGGAGAACAGGATCGTATTCTGAGGTTAGAGTCAGCTTTAGATCAAAAAAAGACTGGGCCTCCACCGCGCAGTACTGCAGCCCCACCAATAGGAAAACCAAAAAAAAGATCGCCGCTTTCAGAGAACGCATGGGAGTTTCTCGGGGCTTCGCAACAATCATAGGGCAAAGGGCCATCCCAGCTCCCTCAAGAGGGCGGAATGAGCCCAAACTAAGAGCGCAGGTGCTCTTCCCATTGACGAGCAGGGGAGGCTCGGCGGATGTCCCGCCAAATGGCTGTGGCCGCCAGCGCTCCGTCAGCAACCGCAATCGCCACCTGATTGAGGCCTTGCTTCAAATCTCCTACCGCGAACAGCCGCGGATGGGTGGTGCGGCACCACTCGTCGGTCACGAGGTTTTCGCCCTGCCACTGCAAGTTGGGGATCCCTTTCAAATAGTCGTTGTGGTACTTGGCTCCCATGGCCACCAGGCCGGTAGTTGCCTCGATGTAGGTGCCATCCGCGAGCTCTACACCGCGCATCTGGTGGTTCTCGCCCAGAAAGCGGCGGATGGGAGATTCGTAAAGGGGATAGCCGTGCTCGGCCAGTTTTTGGCGCATTTCAGGGCCGACCGAGCAGAGGCCGTGAGTCAACACCGAGATATAAGGCGTAAACCAGTTGAGGACAAAGGCAGTGTTGATTTGAGCCTCTGAGCCGACGATTAAAACTGCCTTTTGATCCCGCATTTCGTAGCCATCGCAAATCATACAGACATGCAATGAATAGCCGGCATAGTCGTAAACATTTTGCATGTCCGGCAATTGCGGCAGATGATCGATGATGCCTGTTGCCGCGATCAAATACTTGCTGCGAAAAACGGGGTAGAGGCTGTTGACTTTTCCCACCTTGACCTTGACGGCAAAAAGGTCTCCCTCATCCTTCACATTTTCCACATAGCCCCATAGATAGTCCACCCCCAAGCTGAGGGCGTGCTCCCTTCCCTGTCGCAACAGCTCTCGTCCTGGCGTGTTTGGCGGCAGGCCCAGATAATTGCGCAGATCCTGCATCCAAAAAGATCGGCCTTTGCCTTTTTCCACCACCAGACAACTCAAGCCATAGCGAGCCAGATAGATTGCCGCCGACAGCCCCCCTGCGCCGCCACCGGCGACAATGACGTCGTAGGTTTTGTTCAAGCCAACTTCTAGGTTCTTGCTGTTTAGTTTCATAGACAGACTCCCTTTAGGTGCTTTTCAGTCTTTCCGGTTGCCCCCACCGGTCAATGAGGTATGGGTCAAGACATCAAACCTTAAAATTTTAGGAAAAAGCCGGAAAGAGTCTCCGCCTTCAGGGGCCTCGAGGTCAAGGCCGACAAGCCCAGAGAACAATCGTCTAAGATAAGAGGCAAAGCTCCCACTCAGGAGAGACGTCTTATGCCAGGCATCTTAGCGGCAATCGCCCTGATCTTCCTCGGTTACCTGTTTAACTCCGTCAAGATCATCAGCCAGGGCTATGAGGCGCTGGTAGAACGTCTGGGCCGGTTTCACCGCAAGCTAACACCCGGGCTGCACGTCATTTTTCCTCCCATCGACAGGATTGTGTTCCAGGAAACCATTCGCGAGAAGGTGTTGGACGTGCCGCCGCAGCAGTGCATCACCAGCGACAACGTTTCTTTGATGGCGGATGCGGTGGTCTATTGGCGCATTACGGATATGATCAAGGCTCGCTATGCAGTAGAGGATGTACAGCGGGCTTTGGTGAACTTGGTGCTGACGGCCCTGCGGGCCGAAATTGGCCGCATGGATCTAGATCAGACCTTCTCCTCCCGCGCCGAGATCAACGCCCGCCTTTTGACAGAACTGGACGAGGCCACCGATCCCTGGGGGATCAAGATCACCCGCGTGGAAGTTCGAGATATTCAGCCCTCCAAAACCGTGCAGGACTCGATGGAAAAGCAGATGGCTGCCGAGCGGGAGAAGCGAGCGGCCATTCTCAAATCCGAGGGGGAGCAGCAGGCCAGCATCAACCAAGCGGCGGGGGCTGCCAAGGCGCAGTTGTTGCGAGCAGAAGCTGAGAAGCGCGAGCGGCTGCTCCTAGCCGAGGGCACGGCTGAGGCCATCAAAACCATTGCCGCCACTTTGCAGGAAAACCCAGAGGCAGCCAACGCGCTGCAATACTTGATGGCGCAAAACTACATCGATATGGGTCTCAAGGTGGGCAGTAGCCCCAGCTCGAAGGTGATCTTTATGGATCCCAATTCCATCCCCGCTACCCTGCAAGGGTTGCTCTCTATGGTGGATGTGGCCAAGGGAGAACAGGGATCCCGCGCTTCCGGGGCTTCCCAAAAGTTGGGCAGCTCCACGGCTTTCCCGACCGAGGTGAACTTTCCTCAGCTCGACTAGCAGCGACAGCTATGGTAGCTTCAAGGGATACCGCTTGGCTGCTGGTGGGGCAGGTGGTGGCTGCTCATGGACTGCGGGGCTGGCTGCGGGTTAAGTGCTGGTCGGATTTTCCGGAGCGCCTTACCGAGCCAGGGCCGCGCTGGCTGCAGCGGGATAGCGATCCGGAGCCTCTGTTGCATCCTTTGATCGAGGGGCAGTTTTTTCCCGCCAAGGGCCTATACCTGGTGCGGCTGGAAGGAATTCCCGATCGGACGGCGGCAGAGGCTTGGGTGGGAGCTAAGGTGTTGGTGCCGGCTTCCCAGCGCCTGCCCCTCGAGCCGGAGGAGTACCACTACTCCGATCTCATCGGCCTGGCCGTTTACCATCAAGGGCGGCTGCTGGGGCATGTCTCGGCCATCTGGGCCGCTGGCCAAGATGTGCTGGAGATCGCCACCCCCGACAAGCGGCAGGTGTTGATCCCCTTTGTGAAGGCTCTGGTGCCGGTTGTGGATTTGGAAAAAGGTGAGCTGCAGGTGCAGCCGCCACCGGGATTGGTGGAGAGCTTTCTCGGCCAGGATCGGGCAAGAAACTGATCTCCATCCCTGCATCCCCTGCCAAAGTTTGCCCTCAGAAGCGGCTGTGTGGCCGTTTTAGCCTTTTGTGCTATTATGGGGGCAGGTTTTTGGCATTTGGATTATCTCTGGCTTCTGGCGTCAATTTCTCTGGGTTTAGGTCGGCGGGGGCCGGGATCTCTCTTCGGGATTGGAGTTACGAATGACGGAGAACTACGGTGCAGAGCAGATCCAAGTTTTGGAAGGCTTGGAGGCTGTGCGCAGGCGGCCTGGCATGTACATTGGCTCCACTGGGCCGAAGGGATTGCACCACCTGGTGTACGAGGTGGTGGACAACTCCGTCGATGAAGCTCTGGCTGGCCACTGCAACGAAATTGAGGTTACTCTCCACCCCGATGGCTCGGTATCGGTGCTGGACAATGGCCGCGGCATCCCGGTAGACATCCACCCCAAGACCGGGCAGTCGGCGCTGGTGACGGTCATGACTGTGTTGCACGCTGGCGGCAAATTCGGCGGCGGCGGCTACAAGGTCTCCGGGGGGCTGCACGGCGTTGGGGTATCGGTGGTGAATGCCCTCTCCGAGTGGTTGGAGGCCAGAGTCTGGCGGGAGGGCAAGGTTTACTTCCAGCGCTTCGAGCGAGGGGCGGTGGTGGGATCCCTTCAGTCCGAGCCGCAGCCTGCCGGTGCCCAGCGGCGGGGCACGGAGGTGCGCTTTAAGCCGGATGAGCTCATCTTCCCGGAGCGGGAGTTTGACTACAGCCTGTTGGCGGCCCGCTTGCGCGAGCTGGCCTACCTCAATGCCGGCTTGAAAATCATCTTCAGCGATCTGCGGCGGGATCCGCCTCACCGCGAAGTCTATCAATTTGCCGGCGGCATTAAGGAATATGTGGCCTTCATCAACCACGAAAAAACCCCCATCCACCCCGATATTATCTATGTGCGCGGGGAGCGGGATGGCGTCGAGGTAGAAGCGGCATTGCAGTGGTGCGCGGATGTCTACACCGATACCTTGATTGGCTTTGCCAACAACATCCGCACCACTGAGGGGGGCACCCACTTGGAGGGATTGAAGACCGCCCTTACCCTCACCATCAACAGCCAAGCCCGCAAGCTCAACAAACTCAAGGACTCCGACAGCAACCTGGCGGGAGAAAATGTGCGGGAGGGGCTGACCGCCATCCTTGCAGTCAAGGTGCCCAACCCTGAGTTTGAGGGGCAGACCAAAACCAAGCTGGGCAACACCGAGGTGCGGGGCATTGTCCAGACCCTTGTCTCGGAAGCCCTTACAGAATACCTAGAGTTCAACCCCAACGTGGCCAGGGGGATCGTCGAGAAGGCCATCCAGTCCTTCAACGCGGCCGAGGCGGCCCGTCGGGCCCGGGAGCTGGTGCGCCGTAAGTCTGCCCTGGAATCTTCCACCCTGCCGGGGAAACTGGCCGACTGCAGTTGCCGGGATCCGGCGGAGTCGGAGGTGTACTTGGTGGAGGGCGACTCGGCAGGGGGCAGCGCCAAGCAGGGACGGGATCGCCAGTTTCAGGCGGTGCTGCCTTTGCGGGGCAAGATCCTCAACATCGAGAAGGCGGATCCCGCCAAGATCTACAAAAACGCCGAGATTCAGGCCATGATCACAGCGCTGGGCCTGGGGGTCAAGGGCGAGGAGTTCGATCCCAGCCAACTGCGCTACCACCGCATCATCCTCATGACCGACGCCGACGTGGACGGCAGCCACATCCGCACCCTGCTGCTCACCTTCTTTTACCGCTATCAGAAGGCGCTTTTGGAGCAGGGCTACGTCTACATTGCCTGTCCGCCGCTTTACAAGATCGAGTGGGGCCGCAACAACGTGCGCTACTGCTACAACGAGGCCGAGAAAGAGCAAGTCCTGCGCAGCCTGCCGGCCAACACCAAGTACACCATCCAGCGCTTCAAGGGCTTGGGGGAAATGATGCCGGAGCAGCTTTGGGAAACCACCATGAACCCGGCAACGCGCGTCCTCAAGCAGATCACCATCGAAGACGCAGCCGAAGCCGATCGCATTTTCACCATCCTGATGGGGGATGCCGTCGGGCCGCGTCGGGAGTTCATCGAGGCCCACAGTGCCCAGTTGGATCTGGCGGCTCTGGATATTTGACGGGGGAGATGTGGTAGCTGCCATCGGCCTGCACCCAGGCAATCTCGGGGATCCGGCACTGGCGGGCGTAGGCCTCGATCTCTTCGGGCGTCCGATCCAGCAATTCCAGCTCCACCGCCTCTGACTCGCGCCAGCGGGCGGCCAAGGCCAGCGCCGCCGGGATCCCTGCCGGCACCAGTGGCACCACCAACCGCTTGCACCCCGTTGCCTCGTCCTGGGGAGTGGGGGGCAAAAGCCGCAGCAGGGTATCCGGCAGGAGGGTAAAGCCGATCCCTGGCTGCTCCAGTTGCTGTGGGCTATAGAGGGCATAGAGCCGGTCGTAGCGCCCGCCTAAGGCGATGATTTCTCCCCCCACCACTGCTTGGAAGACAATGCCGGTGTAGTAGGCCAAGGTTTGCAGCAAGCTCAGATCCAACACCACCCGCACTTGCTGGGCTTCCAGAATCTGGCACAACTGCCGCAGATCTCGCAGCCGCTCCGGCGACACAGGAAGCTGGGCCAGCTGAGGTAGAACCTGTTCCGGCTGGCCACGCAATCCCAGAATCTGCAGGCCAATCTGGCGGGCCGCCTCTGGCAGCGGAGCCGCTTCTAGGTAAACGTAGTCAAGCTGGGCAATGGCACGGCGCACCGCCGCCTGGGCCTTGGGAGTAACAGAGTTAAGCAGGCTCTCAGTCAGGCTCACATCTCCCAACAGCAATGTCCAGTTGCTGAGGCCAACAGCGCGCACGCAATCGGCTAAAAGCAGCAAGATCTCAGCGTCGGCTAGCCATCCGCCCGCGCCGATGAGCTCCACCCCTGACTGGAAAAACTCCTGGCTGCTGTAGGAGCCCTCCTCCCGCCGGCTATTGCGGAACACGTTGCCGTGGTAGTAAAGCCGCAGCGGCAGGGGCCCGCTGGCCAGACGCGTGGCTGCTGCCCGCACGATGGAAGCGGTGAATTCCGGGCGCAACCCCAGCATTGTCCCTTCCCCGTCCCGCAACTGCAGCACTGCCTCGGCGCGGATGGATCCCCCAGCCAGTAGCGTCTCTAGCCGTTCCAGGGTGGGCGTGATGATACGTTGGTAGCCGTAACGGCGAAAAACCTGGGTTAGCTGCGCCCCTAGCCTTTCCCGCCGCTGGACTTCCCGCGGCAAAAAGTCGCGGGCGCCAGTGGGAGGGCGCAGGGAACTGGTTTCCCAAAGCAAATCTGCACCGCCAGGACGATCGTCCACAGGCAAACTCCCACAGCCTGTCCTGCCGCATCCTAGCACTGGGGTAGAGGAGATCAAGTCTTCCGCCACGGAAAGCCAGGCCACGTCCAGAGGGGATCGGTGGAGCGCACCCGGTGCATCCCCGCGGCGGCAAAGCGGGCAAAGGCCGCCTCCGCCTGCTCGCTAAAATCGACTACGCCGGGGATCACCACCGGCGAGGTGCAATCTTCCAGAAGGTAAATCTTCTTGGCCAGGGCGGGATCCCTGGACTGGATCTCCTGCAGCAGGTCGCTTACCGTCCAGGCGACGCAGTGGCTTTTGGCTTGGCCAGCCACGATCAGGGCATCGAATTCCAGTAGGTGGCCGATAAGGGATTCATTTTTCTCGTCGATGGGATCCCCTTCCGGGCCGGTCAAGACTTCCGGGCTGAGGGCGGAGTAGTTTTCCGTCAGGGGGTTGGCCCCCTTGAGCTGCAAGCTGGGCTGGCTGCAGCGGGCAATGGTGTGGAAGAAGATCGCCTCCTCCACCGCCGGCACCAGGGCATGGCCAATCCCACCTAGCATGGAATGGTAGGGCCAGACAATGAGAGGATATTTCCCCCCTTTCTCCAATTGCTCGGCATAGTGGAGGGCGTAGACCTGCAGCCGCGTCAGATCCCCTTGGGTGAGGTTGGCGGCCACCGCGGGGTTGACCCGCCAGCGCCCGGAGCGAATCTCGGCGGCAGAAATGGCTGTAGCTGGCTCGGGATGGGATCCCTGGGCGTCCACCCAGAAGATGGGGTGGAAGATCTGCATGGCGGTGTGGGTGTCCAGGGTAGCCACGATCTGGGTGATGTGGGCGAGGTGGCGGTAGATAAATTGACACAGACGCCGGTTATCCTCCACCGCCCCCAGGCCGCTAGAACCACCCACAAACAGCTCAAAGCCAGGAATGCAGAAGGTATTTTGCACATCGATGAGCAACAAGCCTACCCGCACCTGGTCGGATTCTGCCGATGGGATGCGGTGCTCTTGGGCCCACTGCTCCGCCTCTAGGGCCCGCTGTTGGTAGGGCACCCGCCAAATCTCCCCCACCCGCTCGGGATCAAAATGAACAGGCAAGGGAAGTGTCGGCGGAGCTTGAGTCGTTACTCCCTGGACAGTGGTGTTCATGGCTTTTTAGAGTGCAGTCAAGCTCTTATCGCTGGGGCCACCTCGCCGGGATCCCTGGCAGGCCAAACCTGTTACCATAGTAGCTCCAACTTTGGCAAGGACTTCTTTGCCCGCTCCCCTAGCTTTTCAGCGGCTTGTCCCTTGAGGTTTCCATGGTGAATTCAGACTTCTCCTCCCTGCAGCCCCAGGACTACGGCCTGTTGACGGATCTCTACCAGTTCACAATGGCTGCCTGCTATGTGGGGGAGGGGCTGGAGAATCAGCCGGCGGCCTTTGAGCTGTTTGTGCGGCGCTTGCCTAGCGACTATGGCTACCTCATCGCCATGGGGCTGGCCCAAGCGGTGGAATACCTGCAGCAGTTGCACTTTCCGCCGCAAGCCTTGCAGGCGCTGCGGGAGACGGGCATTTTTGCCGAGGCACCGCAACGCTTCTGGGAGCTGCTGGCTAGCTGCCGCTTCGAGGGGGATGTGTGGGCAGTGCCGGAAGGAACGGCCGTTTTCGCCAACGAGCCGCTGCTGCGGGTAGAGGCTCCTCTGTGGCAGGCGCAACTGGTGGAAACCTACTTGCTGACCACCTTCAACTACCAAACCCTGATTGCCACCAAGGCGGCCCGCATGCGGGATGCTGCCGGGGATGAGGCCATTTTGTTGGAGTTCGGCACGCGGCGAGCCTTTAGCCCCCAGGCGGGCCTGTGGGCAGCGCGGGCAGCGCTGGCGGCGGGGTTCAACGCCACCTCCAACGTCTTGGCAGCTCTCAAGCTGGGGCGCAAGCCGGCAGGCACGATGGCCCATTCTCTGGTGATGGCCATTGCCGCCCTCTCCGGCGATGAGACCCGCGCTTTTCAAGCCTTCCGGCGCTACTTTCCCCAGGCGGTTCTGCTCATCGATACCTACGATCCCATCCAGGGAGCGCGCACAGCGGCCCAGCTCTTTGCAGCCACCCATCCGGATCAACTGGGATCCCAAGGCGAGATCGGCGGCGTGCGCATCGACTCCGGGGACCTGGAGGCCCTCTCCCACCAGGTCAAGGCCATCCTGCCCCAGGGGGCGCCGGTCTTTGTCAGCGGCGATTTGGACGAGTACGAGATCGAACGGCTGCACCGCTCCCAAGCCCCTATCAGCGGCTATGGAGTGGGGACGCGGCTGGTGACCGGCGAGGGCGTGAACGGAGTGTACAAATTGGTGGAGATTAACGGGATCCCAGTGGCCAAGGCCTCCTTTGCCAAAGCCACCCTGCCGGGGCGCAAGCAGATCTTCCGCGGTCCCACAGGGGACTTGCTCGGCCAGGCCGACGAGAGCCCGCCCCCTGGCTACCAGCCGCTGCTGCGCCCGATCCTGCGCAAGGGTGTGCTGTTGGAGCCCCTGCCGGATCTGGAGGCGATTGCCCGCACCAGCCGTGCCTCGGTCCTGCGCCTGCCCCAGGCAGTGCGGCAACTGCGCCAGCCGGCTCCCTGGCCTATGGCCCTGACCCCTGCCCTGCAGCAGGTTAAGGATCGTCACCTGGGCTCTTCCTAAGCAAGCAGAACCCCAGAGAAGGGGTTCCCGCTG
Source organism: Thermostichus sp. MS-CIW-15 (assembly GCF_054060575.1). Classification (NCBI taxonomy): domain Bacteria; kingdom Bacillati; phylum Cyanobacteriota; class Cyanophyceae; order Thermostichales; family Thermostichaceae; genus Thermostichus; species Thermostichus sp. MS-CIW-15. Next base: position 22,567 of record NZ_JBSSDI010000001.1, read on the forward strand.
CTCTATAATATTCTGGCTTTGGGGTTTCAGCTTTGCGAGTTTGTGCTTGGCAAGGCGCTGAAGTCCCCGCTCTGGCTGAAGTCTTACAAGTGCTTGTTTTCGCCTCCAGCTCTATGACCCAACGTGCCTTAATTACCGGCATCACCGGCCAGGATGGCTCTTACCTGGCCGAGCTGCTGTTGCAAAAAAACTATGAAGTCCACGGCATTGTCCGCCGCGCCAGCACCTTCAATACCGACCGCATCGACCACATCTATGTGGATGCCCACGATCCCAACGCCCGGCTGTTTCTCCACTATGGGGATCTCACCGATGGCACCACCCTGCGCAAGATCCTGGAACAGGTGCAGCCGACGGAGGTGTATAACCTGGGGGCCCAATCCCACGTGCGGGTCAGCTTTGAGGCGCCAGAATACACCGTCGATGCGGTGGCTATGGGCACCCTACGCCTCCTGGAGGCCATCCGCGACTACCAGCAGCGCACGGGGATCCGGGTGAAGTTTTACCAGGCGGGATCCTCGGAGATGTTCGGCCTGGTGCAGGAGATCCCGCAAAAGGAGACCACCCCCTTCTACCCCCGCAGCCCCTACGCCTGCGCCAAGGTGTACGCCTACTGGCAAACAGTCAACTACCGCGAAGCCTACAACCTCTTTGCCTGCAACGGCATTTTGTTCAACCACGAGAGCCCACGGCGAGGAGAAACCTTTGTTACCCGCAAGATCACCCGCGCCGTCAGCCGCATCGTGGCCGGCAAGCAGGACAAGCTCTACCTGGGCAACCTGGATGCCAAGCGGGACTGGGGCTACGCCAAGGACTACGTCGAGGGGATGTGGATGATGCTGCAACAACCCCAGCCGGACGACTACGTGCTGGCTACTGGCGAAACCCACAGCGTGCGGGAGTTTGCCGAACGCGCTTTTGCTTTGGTGGGCATGCCCATTACCTGGCGGGGATCCGGACTGGAAGAACAGGGACTCTACAAAGATCGCGTGCTGATCGAGATCGATCCCCGCTACTACCGCCCCACGGAGGTGGATCTGCTCTTGGGGGACGCCTCCAAGGCCAAGCGGGTACTGGGGTGGCAGCCCAAGGTGACCTTTGCCCAACTGGTGGAGCTGATGGTGCTGGCGGATCTGGAGGCCATCGGCTTGGATCCGGATCCCATCCTGGGGGAGCGGCGCACCCTCAACGGCCTGCTGAGCGAGGATCGCGCCTTCATCCGCACCCAACTGGGGGTTCGCTACGACTAATGGCACCGCTCCCCAAAGTCAGCTAAAAAACGGCTCTCACCCCTTGCTTAAAGGCCGGGCTAAGACCTTAATATAGGAGATCGCCAATTCTTTTGGCGCACGGCCAATGTTTTCGCCTGTGCTCTTCTGCTGAGTATCTTTGCCGATTTCGGAGAAACGCCCGCATGTCCCGCTACACAGGTCCCCGCCTCAAGATCATTCGTCGCTTCGGGGGACTTGATCTGCCCGGTTTGACGCGCAAGCGCCCCAAAAATACCAATCCACCTGGTATGCACGGGGCCGAGCGCAAGAAAAAATCCGAGTATGCCATCCGCCTAGAAGAGAAGCAGAAGGTGCGCCTCAACTACGGGGTGAGCGAGCGCCAGATGCTCCGCTACATGCGCAAGGCGCGGCGCTCCAAGGGATCCACCGGGCTAGCCTTGCTGCAGATGCTGGAGATGCGGCTGGATTGCATCGTCTTTCGCCTCGGCATGGCTCCAACCATTCCGGCGGCTCGGCAGTTGGTAAGCCATGGCCACATCGAAGTCAACGGCCGCAAAGTCACCATCCCCAGCTATGGCTGCAAAGTTGGGGATGTGATCACGGTAAGGAACAAGGAGTCTTCTCGCAAATTGGTGGCCGCCTACGCTGAGTATCCGGGGCTGTTCCTGCCCGATTACCTGGAATTTGACAAAGAGAAGCTGCGCGGGCGTATCAAAGAACTGCCTCCCCGAGAGCAGATCTGCGCACCAGTGAACGAGCTGCTGGTTGTCGAGTTCTATTCCCGTAAACTCTAGGCCTCTCTTTTGCCGTCATTGCGGATCGTGAGGAAACCTCAGGGGCTAAGCCCAGAGGGGGCGATTTTTCTCAGTTCGTCGCGTTTCTTCTGCTGGCGCCAGCGGTACTTGGCACCATGGCTATTTCGAAACGTTTCTCCACATCCTTATTACTACGCAACGCTGTCGCGAACGAGCTGCCCTAGCTCCCCTCTCCCAGAGGGAGAGGGGTTGGGGGTGAGGGAGAAAGAACCGAGCAGAGATCAAAGCCTGCCGACGGCCCGCTGCAGTTGTACCAGGGCGCGGTTGTAGGCGATTACAGCATTGGAGAGGTTGCCACGGACGGTGGTGAGGGCAGTTTCGGCGTTGATCACCTCTGTTTGCGTGCCCACCCCGGCCTGAAGGCGCAGCCGCGCCAGGCGCAGGCTCTCCTCTGCCGAGGCAATCGCTACCTTGGCTGAGTCGATCTGTTCGCGGCTGGAGCTGAGCGTGAGGAAAGCCTCTTCCACACTGCGCCGGATTTCGTTACGGCTGCCGATGAAATTGTTCACGGCCACCTGCCCGTCGATCTCGGCTTGGCGAGCCTGGGCGGCCGCCTTACCCCCGTCCAGCCAAGTCAAACTGAAATTGGCGCCGACCGAGTAGCCGATATCGAAGCTGTCGCGGCTGGCCTTGAAATCGTTAACCGCATCGAGGGTGGCGAACAAACCAATCTGGGGACCGTTGCTGGCTTGCGCCAGGCGCACACGAGCTTGGGCTTGTTCCAACTCTCGGCGTTGGCGCTCCAGCTCTTGCCTTTGGGCAAAAGCGGCAACAATAGTCTCTTCTAGGCTCAGGTCCCACTCTCCCACAGGCTCGATGGGATCCCTGGCCAGCACATCAGTGGGACTGGGAAAGTTCAGCAGCTCGGCCAGGCGGCGGCGGCTCAGTTGTTGGGTGTTTTGGGCCACCAGTAGGGTTTGTCGATTGTTGGCCAATTCGGTCTCCGCCTGGAGAATCTCGAAGCGGGTACCCACCCCAGCCCGCTCTCGGGCTTGGGCATCCCGCAGGGTGGCTTCAGAACTTGCAACGGCAGCCTGGCTGATGGCCACTCGGGCATCGGCGCTCTGCAGATCGTAGTAGGCGTTGGCCACAGCTTGTTTCACTGTCTGCAGGGTTTGCTCCAGTTGCAGTTGGGCGACGCGCAGAGCTTCTTGGGCCAGTCTTAGGTTTTGTTCTCTGATCCCGTTGTCGAAAGCGGTGTAGTCCACCCGCACCACGCTAGCTGAGAGAGTGTGAACTTCGCGGCTTGGCCTGCCACCAGGCGAGGGAGGTTCGCTGTATTGGTAACTGGCTCGAGTGGAGAGGGTGGGGGCAAAAGCTGCCTGCGCCAGGGCAACCCCAGCCTCAGCCCGTTCTACAGCCAGCCTTGCCTGCTGCACCGCTGGGTTTTGGGCAACAGCAATCTCCAGGGCTTCTTGTAAGGACAAGCCCTCCGTCCGCTCGATGCGCACCTCCAAAGGGGATTGAGGCACCACCAGTTCTTCGGCCCTAGCAGCCCCCTGCGAGACCGGGGCAGGAGTGGCAGGGCGGGCCTCGGGCGGGATCGACAGGGTGGGAGGCAGGTTGGGGGTGCGGATGGCTCGGCTATCTGGGAGAACCAAGGCGGCAGGATCAGGCGCTTTCGTTTCTTGGGCAAAGGCAGGCACAGCCCAGAGCAGGCTGAACAGGAGGCCGCAGGGGGCAAACCGGCTAAGGGACGACCGGGATCCCGCCGAGCTTGGCTGTCGTTGAGGACGTCGAAGCTGGCCCCTGGCTAGATGCTGCATCGCCATCGCGTTATCACTCTCAACATCACCTCTAGCAGTATCGCAAAGGAAGGGACGAAGATAAGACGGTTTTCCACAGGCTTGATTGCCGCTCTGTTTGGGCCGGTGGCAGGAAGCCGAACCTTCAGACAGCCCGCAGGAAAATCTTCTGCGCCATCAGGGCCCCTCTTTACCAGCCCCAACAGGTCTCGAGACACAAAAGGATAGCTTGGTAGCCCCGCACTTGAGTGCGCGCCGGAAAAGCCCGCTAGCGACTTTGGTCGCTTACCCATGATGGGGGTCGTTGATATAGTTTCATAGCTCAAACAACCTGTCCCTGACTTCTCCTACCAAGACCTCTTTCCTTACTCTTTGGCCAAAAAATGAGATGAACAACCGCTAGCCCCACACCATGGTTGTAGTGATTGTACCGTTGACTTTCCTCTCGCATTATCGCTTGCCCATGTCAGACTGCGGTTGTCATGCCGCTTGCCAACAATGATGGAGTACGGCTGTCAGCAGGTTCGAGTCAGGAACAGGAAGCTAGTCCCCCTATCAGAGTACTTGTGTCAACAGTCTAATAAGGTGTACAACTGTGCTTTGTACTATGCGAGACAAGTCTATTTCAAAACGAAGCGATGGGCAAGCTATGGTGAGCTTTGCGCTGAGATGGCGAGAACCCGCACTTCATCGCGATGTATGTTTCCGCCGTACAACAGACCTGTAAGTCTGTAGCTGGAGTGGGTCTATGCCAAGCCTGCCCAGCCCCAATCGCTGGATCCGAGAAAAGCTCTAGCAATTGACCACGGAGTCAACAACTGGCTTACGTGCGTTAGCAACTTAGGACATAGCTTCATCATTGGTGGCCGCAAAGTCAAGTCCTTTAACCAGGGGTACAACAAGGAGCTGGCTAGGCTCAAGACTCACAAGCTGCGGGGGTTTTGGTTGCAAAAGCTTCGTCGAATTACGGAAACCGGAGAATGCAATCCACAAAGCTGCGGGCAAGGTCATTGACTTCTGTTTGCACCACTCAATTGGGAGAATAGTCTTTGGTTGGAACAAAGAATGCGGTTTAGGGAAGGTCAATAACCAAAACTTTGTTTTCGTCCCAACAGGTCGGTTCAAGGAGCGTATTGCGCAATTATGTCGGCATTATGGCATGGAGTTTATTGAGGTAGAGGAAGCGTACAGCTCTCAGGCAAGCTTCCTAGATGGAGATGAGCTACCTAATTATGGTGAAAAACCCGACGGGTGGAGACCCTCTGGAAAGCGTGTCAAGCGGGGCCTGTACCAAACGGCAAAGGGGTGGTTGGTCAACGCTGAGGCGAATGCTGCCGCCAACCTGCTTAAGAAAGTCAGCAGAACCTTGGGGCTTTGCCTTCAGGAACTGTCTAGAGGCGCTTTGACAACGCCTTTGCGACGACCGTGTAAGAATCCCCCGCCTTCAGGCCGGGGAGGATGTCAATTGGTTAAGTCGTCAACCCAGGGATCCCATTGCCCCAAGGTGGTTGGCCAGCGCCCCCAGGCTGGCATAGACACCCTGGAGAGAGGCAAGGGCTTGATCCCAAAGGGTGTGGGTCAGCGACCACCTGTCCAACCCCATGGCACCGCACAACAGCAGCAAGTAGAGGTTGGCAAAGGTGAAGAGGGAGGCTGCCCGCTCCCGGCTGTGCGGCTCCTGGAGCAACTGCACCGCCTTCCAAATTAGAAGGGATCCCAGCAGGGTCGCCGCGCTCAAGTAAAAGGATCCCAGCACGTGCAAAGGGTAAACCAGCAGTAGACTGACCGGCACCAGCAACAGGGCGTAGAGAAGAATCTGGGCGGCAGTCGGCCTTTCTCCGGCCACCACCGGCAGCATCGGCACCCCGGCGCGGGCATAGTCTTCTCGCTTTAAAATCGCTAGGGCCCAGAAGTGGGGCGGGGTCCACAAAAAGATGAGGGCAAACATCACCCAAGCAGCCCAGCTCAGCTCGCCCGTAGCCGCTGCCCAGCCCACTAAAGGGGGGATCGCCCCCGCTGCTCCGCCGATGACGATGTTCTGGGGGCTGGAACGCTTCAGCCAGTGGGTATAGACCCCTACATACACCAGGATCCCCGCCATGGCCAAGCTGGCAGCCAGCAAATTGGTAAAACAGGCCAGCAAGCCAAAGGACATCACAGCCAGGATCCCGGCAAACCTCAGGGCATGGCGTGCCCGAATGCGGCCAGAAGGCAAAGGACGATGGCGGGTTCGCTCCATCATCCGATCAATATCGGCGTCGTACACCATGTTGATGACATTGGCTGCTGCCGCCGCCATCCCCCCCCCCAAGAGGGTGACGCCAAACTTGAAAGGATCCGTATTGCCCGCCATCCACATGGCTCCAGCCGTGGTCATCAGCAAGAGGGCGATGATCTTCGGCTTCACCAACTGGCTATAGCTGCGCAAAACCTGCGCAAGACTTTGGTGATGGCCAAAAGGGATCCCTGTCACCGTGTTCTGACAAGGATCTGGACGGTAGGTTTGAAGGATATCTGCCATGGAACTACTTGCCGTTGATTTCTGCGGCCGCGGCTACCCTCCGAGGGCTCCGGGGAGAGCTTCCTTCCTCCTGGCTTTCAAGGCTGTTGCTCGTACGCCAGGCCAGCACCGTAAAGCCCAGCAAGCACCCCAGCAAAGCTGCCCCAATCATCTGGTGGGCTACCGTCAAGGGCTCCACCTGCAGCCGGTAGCGATAGGTAAGAACGCCAACCCCTACTTGCGCCAGCAAAAGGCCCACCGAACCATGGCCCAGCAGCTTGAGAATCCGCGGGAGCTGCCGGCGTCGCCAACTTGTGGCCACCGCCACCACCAACACCGCCAGTGTGGCCGGAGCCACCCCCAGCAAGTGACCGTTCATCACCCCGCACAGCTCGCCAGCAGCTAAGCACTGGTGCAACGCCCATTGGGAAGCCACCAAAGCTCCGAGAAGGCTCTGGACGTACACCAGCAGCACTGCCCCCAAGCCGAGCCAGGGCAAGTAGCCAACAGAAGCTCTCCCCTCCTCCGAAGGAGCGACGCTTGGCAGGGCCAGCAATCCCAAGGTGAGCAGCGTGGCAAAAAACAGCAGGCCCGTGCCCAGGTGAGCCGTCACAATGTCAAAGCGCAACAGCTCCGTTACCGTCAGCCCGCCCAGGATCCCTTGGGCCACGACCAAGACAAAAGCCCAGCTCAGGCCCCAGGGCAGCCAAGCGGGCAAGGCCTTGCGCTTCAGCCAGGCAAACCCCGTTAGCAGCAGGGTGGCCAAGCCCACCCCAGCAGCCACCAGGCGGTGAAACCACTCCAGAAACACCTGCAGGTTCATCTGCTCAGTGGGGACAAGCTCTCCATAGCAGAGGGGCCAATCTGGACAGGATAAGCCAGCATTCATGACTCGAGTGGCACTGCCCAGTCCCATCAACAGCCAAGTGGCCGCTGCTAAACCCAGCAAGGCTTGCCCCATGCGCAGGGAAAGCTCCCTAGACGGCAAGGGATGAGCGTGAGATTGGGAAATCGAAGAGTCCATCGCCGTTGAAAAAGTTATTGCAAGTCAATCCAAGCTCGGAATAATCTGCATAAAAAATAATCGAGATCGATACTTAAGCTATCCATTTCAGTTAGCGAATTTAATTCAATAGGTCTTTGAGGTCTAACTGGCTCAGCATCTAGCTATAGGCAGACAAGGAGACTGACTCCCCTGTAACGGATCCTAAATGCAGACTTGCGGCTGGCGAAGGCTTTTTAAGAATTTCTTTGTGCTGAGCCACGCCTCCTCTGCATGCATCGTTCATCTTCCAGAAGCTCTGTCGATCCTGCCAATCAAGCCGCTCCCCTCTACCAATTCCCAGCGATGAAGATTCTGAAGAGATCCCTAAGCCTGGGCAATCCTCTCCAGCTCCCGTGACCTAAATGGATATGAAGGATGGGTGTGGCCCGCTTCGGCTCTGTTCGCAGAACAGATTTTGTCTAGGGCGGGCGTGCCTTGCATTTGCAGTGGGGAAGAGCAGTCGTGAGTGCGCTCAGTAACATCATTTTGGTGGGTATTGGGGTTCTGCTGACCCTGGCCAGCCTCTGGTATGGCCAGAATCACCATCTGCTTCCCGAAGCAGCGGCCAACTCGGCTCCTCTGTTCGATAGCCTCTTCAACAGCACGATCACCATCGCCACGGGGATCTTTTTGGTGGTGGAGGGGGTGCTTCTCTACTGTGCCATCCGTTACCGCAAGCGGCGGGGCGACCGTGGGGATGGGGATCCCAACCACGGCAACGTGCTGCTGGAGATCGTCTGGACAGCGGTGCCAGCAGTGATCATCCTCTGGCTGGGCCTGGCCAGCCTCGATGTCTATCAGGCGGTGTATGGGGGCGCCGATGTGGGCGGTCACATCCACACGGCCATGGCGATGGAGCCCTCCCAAGACTCAGCAGCAGGGGATCCGGACTATGCCTACACTCCCGCGCTGCTGCCCGGAAAGGAGATGGGCCAGCCGGAGCTGGTTGTCCAAGTTCAGGGCATGCAATATGCTTGGGTATTCACTTATCCGGAGTCGGGTTTGGTGGCTGGCGAGCTGCACCTTCCTCTTAACAAGCGGGTGCGCCTTAATATGACGGCTCTGGATGTCAACCACGCCTTCTGGGTGCCGCAATTTCGCCTCAAGCAAGATCTCATTCCGGGCCGAGAAACCCACTTGGAGTTTGTGCCCACGCAGTTGGGAACTTACCCCATCGTCTGCGCCGAGTTGTGTGGCCCTTACCATGGGGTGATGGCCGGGCAACTAATTGTGGAGACGCCGGAAGAGTTCGAGCGCTGGCAGCAGGAGCAAGTTTTGGCCGCCGGTGGAGAGGGTGGCGCCCTTGCCCTGGCGGCGGACTCGCCGTCACTGCCTCTCCAGCACGGGCATCGTCTGGAATTTTCTCCGTCGGAGTCTGCCTTTGTCCAAGTTCACCGGCAACGTTTGGGCCTCTCGCCGGCTGAGCTGGCCTCTCTCCAACTCCCCCTTGACGCACATTCTGGTGACGCCAGTAGGAGCTTCTTGCCATGACCCAGCTACAGGACAATCCCACCCTTGCCGCTGCCCCCAAAGCCAGCCTGGATCCTCCCGCCGAGCCTTGGTGGCGCTTTTTTACCTTCTCCACCGATCACAAGGTCATTGGGATCCAGTATTTGGTGACCACCTTTTTCTTCTACTTGGTGGGGGGAGCGCTGGCCACAGCGGTACGGGCGGAGCTGGCTACCCCAAAGGCGGACTTTCTCGGCTTTGAGCGCTACAACGGGGCCTTTACCCTGCACGCCACGATCATGATCTTTTTGTGGATCGTGCCGGCTTTGGTGGGGGGCTTCGGCAATTACCTCGTGCCGCTGATGATTGGGGCACGGGACATGGCCTTTCCCAAGCTCAATGCAGTGGCCTTTTGGCTGGTTCCGCCTACTGGGATCTTGCTCTTGGCTAGCCTGTTCATAGAGGCTCCGGCTGCTGGCTGGACTTCCTACCCGCCCCTGAGTTTAGTTAGCGGCAAGGTGGGGGAAGAGCTCTGGATCCTGAGTATCTTGCTGGCGGGGACGTCTTCAATCCTAGGCGCAGTTAACTTCATCACCACCATCCTGAAAATGCGCATGCCCGGCATGAGGATGCAGGACATGCCGCTGTTTTGCTGGGCCATGCTAGCAGCGTCTGTTCTCACCCTCATTGCAACACCAGTTTTGGCCGGCGCGTTGATCTTGCTGAGTTTTGACCTGTTGGCGGGCACGTCCTTTTTTAACCCCAGCGGTGGCGGGGATCCGGTGGTGTACCAGCACATGTTCTGGTTTTACTCCCACCCGGCGGTTTACATCATGATCTTGCCGGTCTTCGGCATCATCTCCGAGATTTTGCCGGTGCATGCCCGCAAGCCCATCTTTGCCTACAAGGCCATCGCCTATTCCAGCTTGGCTATTTGCTTTTTGGGGTTGATCGTCTGGGCGCACCACATGTTTACCAGCGGCACGCCAGACTGGATGCGAGTGTTCTTCATGATTGCCACTATGTCCGTTGCTGTTCCCACGGGGATCAAGGTGTTTAGTTGGCTAGCTACTTTGTGGGGCGGCAAAATCCACTTCCGGTCGGCCATGCTGTTTGGCCTTGGCTTTATCTCGATGTTTGTCATCGGGGGGTTGAGCGGCATTATCCTCGCTTCAGTGCCCCTGGATATTCACGTCCACGACACCTACTTTGTGGTGGCCCACCTACACTACGTGTTGTTTGGCGGCAGCGTCTTTGGCATCTATGCCGGCCTCTACCACTGGTTCCCCAAGATGACCGGGCGGCTGCTGAACGAGTTCTGGGGGCGGGTGCATTTTGTGTTGACCTTTGTCGGCTTCAACATGTGCTTTTTGCCGATGCACAAGCTGGGCCTGATGGGCATGCCCCGCCGCGTGGCCCAGTACGACCCGCAATTTGCCGACCTCAACTGGATTAGCTCCGTGGGGGCTTTTGTTCTAGCCATTTCCACGCTGCCCTTCTTGGTGAACGCCATCTACTCCTGGGTGGCCGGGCCCAAGGCCGGCGACAACCCCTGGCAGGCTCTAACCCTGGAGTGGGCGACTTCTTCCCCGCCGCCTGCCCACAACTTCTACGGGGATCCCATTCTGCTGACCGGCCCCTACGACTACGGCCTGCACAGCAAGGAGACTTTGGATTACTTTGCCGCCCAGTTGCAGAGCTTGCGGGAGCTGGCGTTGGCGGAAGCAGAGCCTACGACTTCTTCTTAGCAGGGGGTCTCCATCTTCTACTCACCGGGCATTCCAGTCTTGATCCCGGCTGGGCTGGCCACACGGTCTCAGGAATTCTAAGGTTCGATTGGTTTATTTTTTGAGTGGAGAAGAATATGCAAGGATCCCTTGCTGCTGATGCCTTGATAGCCGGCCACACTCAGGCCCACACCGCTCACGCTGAGCACCCAGATCATCGCATTTTTGGTCTGCTGATGTTCTTGGTGGCGGAAGGCTGCTTATTCTTGGGCCTGTTCATGGCCTACTTGGCTTACAGCCTCACGGCCCCCGTCTGGCCGCCGGAAGGGACGCCGGAGCGGGAATTGCTCTTGCCTGGGATCAACACGGCGATTTTGCTCGCCAGCAGCTTGGTTATCCACCAGGCCAAGCCCGCCATCCAGGCCAATAACGTCAAGGGGCTACGGCTGTGGTTTGCCCTCACTGCCCTGATGGGTGCGATTTTCTTGGCCGGGCAGCTCTACGAGTACAGCCACCTGGAGTTTGGCCTTACCACCAACTTGTTTGCCAGCACCTTCTATGTCTTGACCGGGTTTCACGGGCTACATGTGGCGGCGGGGCTGCTGTTTATTTTGGCGGTGCTTTGGCGATCCCTGAAGCCGGGTCACTACAGCGCCCAACACTACTTTGGCGTCGAGGCTGCTGAGATCTACTGGCACTTTGTGGATGGGGTTTGGATTGTGCTGTTTATCCTGCTCTACCTACTCTGAGTTCCGAAGAGGGATCCTCCCTGGTGAAGGATCTGATCCCGGTGGGTAGGCTGCCCGTTGCTAGAACTGTCCCTGAACGAAAAGGCTCAGGATTTCTGGAGAATGGCCACAATCTGGATCAGAGCCTCTTGAAACACTTCTCGCTCCGGTTGACCTTGCTTGAGCTGATACTCCAGTTGTAAAAGTTGCTGCATCACCTGCAGCAGCGCCGAGCTTTTTAGGGATCCCACCTCTTTTTGGAGAAAATAAACCCGGTTGGGATTGGCAATCTCTGCTTTTTGGGCGATGACTTTGGGATCCCGTTCTCCCTCCTCCAGCAATAGCTTTACCCACAGCCAGGTGCGAAATTGCCCCACCAACACCGCCAGGATCTTCAGGGCCGGCTCGTTGTGATCCAAAAGATGGGCCAGGATGCGCAGGGCCTGATCCAAGTTGCCCTGGCGCAGGGAGGCGGCCAGTTGAAAGCTGTTGTAGGCGCTGGCGGGCACCAAAGCCTCGATTTGCTCAGGGGAGATGGGATCCCGTTGGTTGACCGTAAACAAAGCCAGCTTTTCTAGTTCCATCGCCAAGCGGCGGGAGTCGTTGCCCACGGCTTCCGCCAACTTCTGGGCTGCCTCTGGGCTGAGCTTGAGATCCCGCTGCCGGGCCTCGCTGTATACCTGCCTCAGGATACCCTCTTCATCCCAGGGGGCCAGTTGGGGAAACTCGCGGGCAAGGGCCACTTGCTTGAGGAGCTTGGTGGATTTGAGCCGTCCATCGGGCTTGTTGCGGGTGGTCAACAACAAATGGGTGGTGAGGGGTAAAGAGGCTAACGTCCGCTCCAGTTCCCTTACCCACTCTTCCGGACAATCCTGGGTGAGCGTCGTCTCTTCCAGCCAAACCAGGCGAGCGTTGGATCCCAGGGGCGGGGTCATGGCCAGGTTAAGTCCGGCCAGTGTGGACTCCGGCGGCAGGCGATCGTAGTTAAAAGCGGCCCAGTCGGGATCCAGCACTTGCTCCCGCAACTGGTGCACCGCCTGCATCAGCCGATAGGTGTCATCTCCCCAGTAAAGGTAGACAGGCATACTCCCCCAAGTCCCCTCAGCTTGGTCTCCAGCTTTTTTCCGTAGTTTCTCTAGGCGTTATTTTGCTTACGTTAATCAGCGGCAGGTTCCGGGTCTTTATCCGGGATCTTCCGGAGAAAGCCTGGCCAAGTTTCAGCTTCTTTTCTCTCTAAAAAAACGCCAGCTTTGCATGATCTAGCTTGGCAAATTCTGTATTCCCACTGAAGAACTATCATCAATCTTCTCCTAAGCTGGCCTTAGAGACGGGGTTGGAGGGAGGGCTGCAAGCGTATGGACACCATTGGCGAACTGGAGTTCAAGGTGCAGGTTTTAGCCCGCTGCCTGGGATCTGCTCTGGGTTTAGGCCGGCCTATTCGTGTGCAAATTCATTATTGTAATCCCCAAGTCTTCAATGCAGGCCAGTTGGGAGCAGGGGTTTCCCCTTTCAACTCTGAAGAGGTTGGGAAATCCCAGCCCCACCCGCTAGCCTCGTTTGCCTAAAGGGCGCTTCGAGGTCGGCGAGGCAGCTAACTCTAGCAATGAGTCTGCGAGTTCTAGAAGGGGGATCCCGCTTGCCTTCCCGCCCTTGCCCCTGTTCGCTGGGGAGATAAACTCGGAAGATAGGCCTGAAGCACAAGTGCCCAGGGCGCTGGAAGGAGCCATGGAACGAGCAACGCGACTGTGGCGCGGCCTGCTGCTGCGGGATTTTCCTATCGAGTCCTGGTGGCAGGGCAGCCTTTTAAGCCGAGTGTCGGGATCCCTGCGGAGTTGGGGCAAAAGCAGCCTACTGGTGCAAACCTCTGACTGGATCGGTTTGGGCCTGGTGCTGCTGTATTGGGTCTTTTCGGCGCAAAGCTCCACCGGCATCCTAGGTCTGATTTTGCTGGCCATGGCGGCGCTTGTGGTCTTGGGCTGGCTGGTGGAAACCCCAACTTGGCTGCCCGTCCATCTGCCCCTAGGCCTGTTTTGGGGAATTGCCACCCTGGCCACGATCCTTTCGCCGGTTCCCTATGCAGCGCGGGAGGGCTGGCTGAAGTTGACGCTCTACCTGGCCGGCTATCTGCTGCTGCAGCGTCTGCTTCGCCAACTGCAGTTTCGGGATTGGATCGTCGGATCCCTGCTTTTGGTCAGCTTGGCGATGGGGATCCATGGCCTGCGGCAATACTTATATGGGGCAGCGGAACTGGCCACCTGGGTGGATCCGGAGTCGGGTTTGGCGGGTCTGACGCGGGTGTACAGCTATCTGCGCAATCCAAATCTGTATGGGGGCTACTTGATCCCGGTCATTCCTCTGGGGCTGGCCGCCACTTGGATTTGGCCCAGTTGGGGGGCGAAACTCCTGGCCGGGTTTACGACGGCGGTGAACCTGATTTGCCTGTTGCTCACCTACAGTCGTGGCGCCTGGATTGGGGGGCTGGCCACGCTCACCCTGATGGCCGTGCTGTTGGCACAGTGGCATTCTGTCGATTTGCCAGCCCGCTGGCGGCGTTGGTCCTTGCCGGCCCTGTTGGGCGGAGGGGGGGCTGCTCTGTTGCTCGGGATCCTGACGGTACGCTCCCTGCGGCTGCGGGTGCAGAGCATTTTTTGGGGGCGGTTGGATACCAGCAACAACTTTCGCCTCAATGTCTGGGCGGCGGTGCTGGAGATGATCCGCGACTTTCCCATCTTGGGGATCGGCCCCGGTAATGTCGCCTTTAACCGCGTCTACCCCCTTTACCAACGAGGCAACTTCAGCGCCCTCGGAGCCTATTCGGTGCCGCTGCAGCTCACCGTGGAGACTGGCTTCATCGGATCTTTAACTTTCGCCTGGTTCCTCTTGGTGCTCTGGGATCACGGCTGGAGATGCTGGAAAACTTTGCTCAACTTGCGGGATCCCCAGGGTCTGTGGGTGGCAGCGGGCTTGGCCGCTTGCACCGGCATGATGGTCCACGGCTTGGTGGATACCATCTGGTATCGTCCACAGGTACAAATGCTGTGGTGGCTTGCGGTAGCGCTCATTACAGCCAGCTTGGCCTCTCTCAGCCCTCAGCCGCCCGTGGATGTTGGTGAGACCCCATCGGAGGCTTCCTCCCGTTAGGGTAGCTTAAGCTTGACCTTCCAGTCTTGACGGGAGCCAACCCAGAGTGGTAAGCATCTTCAGTAGGAGATAAAAAATGTATCCGTTTTTACAATTCACAGGTGTTGGTAGTGTTAGAAATTAGCGGAACTGTTCAGGGTGGAGGAGGCAGATGAAAAAAATCGAGGCGGTGATCCGGCCATTCAAGTTGGATGAGGTCAAAATTGCTTTGGTCAATGCCGGGATTGTCGGCATGACCGTAAGTGAAGTACGGGGTTTTGGCCGGCAAAAGGGACAAACCGAGCGTTACCGGGGATCCGAGTACACGGTAGAGTTCCTACAAAAGCTGAAAGTGGAGATCGTGGTCGAAGATGACCTGGTGGATACGGTGGTGGAGAAGCTGATTGCAGCGGCTCGCACCGGCGAAATTGGGGACGGCAAGATTTTCATCAGCCCCGTCGAAAAAACCATCCGCATCCGCACTGGCGAACTCAACCAAGATGCCCTGTAAGGAGGGATCTTTGGGGTTTGGGCTACCCGTCTTGAGCCTTGTGGGGGTTTGCTGCATGTCTCTTTTGCTGTATCTCTGATGAGGTGTTCTTGCCCCACTTTCCGGGTAACGTCTTTTGAGAAGTACTGTCCCTTTAGGTGAGTCGAAAAGCATGAGTACAACAATGATCCAAAAGCTCAAGAGCCAGGTGCCCCAGTGGCTCTGGCGACCGGCCAGGTGGAGTCTGACTGCTGCTCTAATGGCTGCGCTGGTCTTTCTATTCGGCCAGGGAACTGCCTTTGCTCAAGAGGCCGAGGAAGTTCAGAAACACGCTGACGTTGTTTGGACGATCGTGTCGGCGGCCTTGGTGTTCTTCATGCAGGCAGGGTTCGCCATGGTGGAGACGGGCTTTACCCGCGCCAAGAATGCCGCCAACATCATGATGAAGAACTTGATGGACTTCTGCATGGGCTGTTGCGCCTTCTGGTTCATCGGGTTTGGCCTCATGTTCGGCAAAAGTGCTGGCTTCTTCGGCACTGACTGGTTTGCTTTTGGCTGGCAGCAGGCTTACGAGGCAGATGGCTGGCCCTTTACTTTCTTTGTCTTCCAGATGGTGTTTGCCGCTACCGCCGCCACCATTGTTTCCGGAGCGATGGCAGAGCGCACTAAGTTCTTGGCCTACTTGATCTACTCCATCGTTATTTCTGGGCTAATCTACCCCATCTCTGGGGGTTGGGCCTGGAACGGGCTGTTCGGCGACTACAACGGCGGCACAGCCGGCTGGCTGGAAAATCTGGGCTACATTGATTTCGCTGGATCGGGGGTGGTGCATTTGGTAGGGGGCGCTGCGGCCTTGGCAGGTGCGATCGCGCTTGGCCCTCGCATTGGCAAGTACGGCCCTAATGGAGAGCCGCGGGCGATCCCTGGCCACAACCTGCCGCTGGGGATGTTGGGGGTGTTTATCCTCGCCTTGGGCTGGATCGGGTTTAATGCCGGTTCCACCACTGCAGCCTCTGTCGATATTGGCTGGATTGCCATGAATACGCTGCTGGCAGCTTCGGCTGGAGCAATTGGGGCGATGTTCACCTCTTGGGTTCATTTTGGCAAGCCGGATATGACCTTTGTCGCCAACGGGGTGCTGGCGGGCTTGGTGGGCATCACTGCCCCTTGCAATACAGTTCATCCGCTGGGGGCCTTGATCATTGGCTCGGTGGCCGGAATCCTCGTGGTGCTCTCCGCGGTGATTTTGGATACGGCGCTGAAAATTGATGACCCAGTGGGCGCGGTTTCCGTGCATGGCACCTGTGGTATCTGGGGGGTGTTGGCAGCAGGGATCCCTTGGTTTGCTCACGCCAATTCAGAGGTTACCTGGGCACAGTTCGGCGTGCAGGTGGTAGGCGCTCTCGCTCTCTTCTTCTGGCCCTTCATCACCTGTCTAATCCTGTTTTTAATCCTCAAGGTAACTGTTGGCTTGCGCGTCAGCGCCGAGGAAGAGATTGCCGGTTTGGATGTGGGCGAGCACGGCAACATAGCCTACCCTGACTTCGTTACTGCTGCCACCGAGGTGGAGGGAGCTTGAGCTGTTGCGCTCGGTTCGACGGGAGGCTGTCGGATCTGAGCGACACGGGACTGAAAATCAAGAGAGGGGGTCAGGTCTGGCCCTCTCTTTTGTGGCTTGTTGACCTCAAGCAGTACACTGGGATCCGGTTGGATGCACTTTTGGATCCCATGCACCTGTTGATCCCGGCGGCTGGCAGCGGCAAGCGGATGGGGGCGGCGGTCAACAAGCTGTTGCTGCCCCTTTTGGGCCAGCCTATCTTGACTTGGACGTTGCAGGCGGCGGATCGGGCCCGTTCCATCGAGTGGATCGGCATTCTCTCTCAGCCCGGCGACTGGCGGGCCATAGAGCAGATCCTGGCGTCCATCGAGCTGGCCACGCCGGTGCAGCTTCTGCAAGGGGGGGCGACGCGGCAGGAGTCGGTTTACAGGGGGGTTGAGTATCTCTATAACCTGGGAACAGTAGAGCGGGTGTTGATCCACGATGGGGCCCGCTGCTTGGCCACCCCTGAATTGTTCGATCGCTGCAGCGCTGCCTTGGAGCAGGTGGACGGCTTGATTGCGGCGATCCCCGTCAAGGACACGATCAAGGTCACCGAGACCGGCCCCAAGGGGATCCAAATCCAATCGACACCGGAGCGCAGCCGGCTGTGGGCAGCCCAAACGCCGCAGGGGTTTCGCCTGTCGCTGTTGTGGCAAGCCCATCGGGAGGCGCTGGCCCAGGGGTGGCAGGTAACCGATGACGCAGCCCTATTCGAGAAGCTGGGTTGGCCGGTTTACATCGTGGAAGGGGAGGAGTCTAACCTGAAGTTAACCACCCCCTGGGATCTGGTGCTGGCCGAGCAAATTCTCCAGCAGCGCCTTGAGCTGGCGCGCTAGCTCAACTCACTATGGCGATGGCCCTGACGCAGAGCCGCCTTTTGCCACACCCGACTGCGCCAGCGGCTGAGCAACAGGCCGGCCAAGCCGGCGACATAGATCAGCATGGCCAACCAGCCCCCCACAGCCCCCCATCCCAACCCCGGCAGGAAGGGGATCCAACTGTGGGAAAAGATCAGCATCTGCGCCAAAGGCAAGAAAAAGAGCCAGCTCATCCCGAGCATGATCGCCATGGAGGCCCGCACGTCTCCCGCGCCGCGCAGGGATCCCGCGGCAGAGAAGTTGATGCCATCGAAGAGAAACGAAACCGCGATGATCTGCAAAAGCCTCCCCCCCAACTCCACAATCGCCGCGGCGTTGGCATCTGTCCCGGCCACGAACAGGCCGAGCAAGGCTTCTCTAAAAAGCGCCAGCCCGCCGCCGATCACGGCCATGTAGCCGACCGTCCAGGCTATCACCGCATTCCCCAAGCGCATCGCCCAAGCCGGCTGCCCGGCGCCAACGGCCTGGCCCACCAGGACGGTTGCCGCCTGTTCCAAGCCGAGGGCCGGCAAATAGGCAAAGCGAGACAACATCAGACACAGGTGGGCCGTTGCCCCCTCCACAGCCCCCAACTGGCCCAGCAGCAACTGAAACACCGTGAAAGAGCTCATGTCCGCCAAAGCGTAGATCCCCATCGGCAGGCCCAGCCGCAGCAAGGGCCGCAGGGACTTGTGAGCCAAAAGCCAGGTTTGCCGCGTAGCGTAGTCGCGCTGGATCCAGGCCGAGAGAAACAGCAGCAGGTAAAGGGCCAGCTCCCCGTATTCCGACAGGATCGTGCCCCAGGCGGCTCCGGCAATCCCCCAGCCCAGGCCGAAAATGAACAGGGCATTGAGGATGCCGTTGAACAGCACGCTCCAGCCACTCACAGGGTGATCCAGGTGCAACCAATGCCGTTAAAAAAACCCGCCAAGGCAAAGCTGCCCAAGAGAGCGGATCCCCCCCAAACGCGAACTTGCCAATAATCTGCCGCTTGCTCCGCCACCCCCGCCGGCAGGGGCAGCCCTGAATACAGCAAGCTCCCCAACAGCGACAAGAGGCCACAAAGGGGCAATAGGCCCAACCCCAGCTCAACTCCCGACCAGGCATAGCGAGAGGCCCCCTTCGGATCTCCGCTGGCGTAGGTTTGCGCCACCAAGGTTTGCACTGCTCGCCCCAGACTCATGAAAGGGGTCAAGGCCACTTGGGTGGGCAACCAAGCGGCGTTCATCCCGGCCAAGGCTTGGCTGGAGATCTGGCCGATAAACCAGGTGTCGGTTATGCCCATCAGCGCCTGAATGCCAGCGCTGAGCGCCAAGGGCATCGCCAACCTCAGCACAACCCCATGATCCACCCCTGGGATCCCGCGGGCATCCAGCCGCTGCGCTACAACTCCCATGTCCTCCCTGCTCGCCCGTGGCACGCAAAAGCGCGCAACCCTCTGCCCAGGCAGCCTGTATTCTATTGTACTACACATAATACAGGCCAGGTCAAGGGACAGAGCCTGCAGGGGATCCCATCCTCGGGGGTAGCCCTCTGCTGCTAGGATGGGAAGAAACCCGATGAGCCAACCGACTTCGTCCTACTGGCCGGTGCACATTGTCGGCGCCGGCCCTGGGGATCCCGAGCTGATTACCCTGCGCGGCCAGAGAGTACTCTCAGAAGCAGATGTAGTATTCTATACCGGCTCTTTGGTGCCGGAGGGGCTGCTGGCCCATTGTCGCCCCGACGTGGAGGCCATCGACACGCGCTCCCTCACCTTGGAAACGCTGCTGCCCCAGATGGTGGAGCGGGTTAAGGCGGGGCGGCGGGTGGTGCGGCTGCAGGATGGGGATCCGTCTCTTTACGGCGCTCTGCACGAGTTGCTGATTCGGCTGGCGGAGGCCGGGATCCCCTTTGAGATCGTGCCGGGGGTGAGCGCCTTTCAACTGGCAGCCGCCCGTTTGCAGGTGGAGCTAACGGTGCCGGAGCTGGTGCAGACGGTCATCCTCACCCGCGCCAGCGGTCGGACGCGCGTGCCGGAAGCAGAAGCCCTGGCCAGCCTGGCGGCCCACCGCGCCTCTTTGTGTCTGTATCTGAGCGCCCGCCATGTGGAACAGGCCCAGGCGGATCTAATGACCCACTATCCCGCCGATACCCCTGTGGCCACCTGCTACCGTCTGGGCTGGCCGGACGAGCGGATCTGGCTGGGATCCCTGGCGGAGATGGCGGCCCTCACCCGGCAAGCCGGCCTAGAGCGCACCGTGCTCTACCTCATCAGTCCCGCCCTACGGGGCTTGGCAGGAGCCGGCTCGGCCCGCTCGCGGCTCTACAGCCCTGACCACGCCCACCTCTTCCGTCCCAAACGGCACCGTTAGACTCTACTGCAACTGGCTTTTTTAGGACTTGCCTTGGAGGCCCCCGGCCTCTCGCAGCTACTTTGGGCACCTGGGCGTGTTGCCCTGCTGGTCAGCGAAAAAGGCCGCCAGCCCCCGCCCAAGACCTACCCTGCTGCCGGTGGAGGGAGCAGGTTCCGGCAGAACTGGGCGGGGCAGCCGTCGAAATCCACCCGCTTGATCTGGGAGATGAGGAGGCCCTGCCTTGCCCCGCCGTTGCAGCCCAGAGAACAGGGTTAAGATTAAGTTAGTTAGCTTGGGCCTAGCCAGATTGGCCGGAAGGAGCCGTAGCCCCTGGAGGGTGGGGATAGGGCTCTGGCCCAAGCAGCGACCAAGCGGGAACGACAATGCCTCTCGACAACCTGCGCGGACTTTATCAGCAAGTCATCCTGGAACGCTACAGAAAGCCCCGCAACTTCGGCAGGGTCGATCCGGTTCATCGTCGCCAACGCGGCCATAACCCCTCGTGTGGCGACACCATCGACCTCACCTTGCAATTGGATCCCGGCCAGGAGCGGATTGCCGATATCAAATTTGAGGGAGAGGGCTGCGCCATTGCCCTGGCTTCTGCCGATCTTATGGCCGATGCCGTGCGCGGGCGCACCATCCCCGAAGCGCTGCAGTTGGTCGAGCGCTTCCAGGCCATGATGCGCGGCGGCGAAGAGTTTCCGCGGGAGTACCGCTCCCTCAATGCCATGAAGGGAGTTGCCCAGTTCCCGGTACGCATCAAGTGCGCCAACCTGGCCTGGCATGCCCTCAAACACGCCCTGGAATCGCCCGCACCCAGTGGATCCCCGGACAACCCAGGTTTTGTGAGCAACGAAGACGCCGACTAGGTTCCGACCTCCGGGCGGCAATGGAGGGGATCCCTGTAATCCAGAGAACTCCTGGGATCAGGGATGCCCGGGCTGCCTCTTTGCTCGGCTGGGAGCCAATGACCTCACCAGCAAGCCCTTCAACGCCGCCACCCTGGCCGCCGCAACCGCGGCTCTGCTGAGCTGGGATCCCTGAACTCACCCCACAGCTCCGTGGGATCCCCGCCGCTATCCGCCAAATGGCGTAGAAAAATCCTAGAAATCGCGTACGTGGATTCTCGGTGTTTTCCGTTTTTTTACGGATATTTGGGCTATGATGGGGACGTAAACGTTGGAAATGCGGAGGAAATACAGATGCAAGCTGGTGTAGATCTAACGCTAGATTACCGTACTTACCGCTTGGCGGCGTTGCTGAGCGAGCACTTTCCCATGGGGGAGCTACTGGGGGTTTCCCTCAAGTGGCAGGACGATGCTTCTGCTGTAGACAAGCTGTAGACTGAGGTCGCCCGTTCCTGGAGGGAGCAGATCGAGCAGCGCTATCTCGTTCCTCGGCACAAGTAATCGGGAACTCTCGAACGAACCCTCTCAAACGGAAACGACCATGAATGCCTCTTTGAATTCTCTCCCTGTTGCTCCGGCCCTTAGTATCGAAGCAATCGTGGAGCAAGTTTTCCGCAGCGGCTTTCTCAGTTTGCAGCAAGAAAACCTCATCAACGAGCTGCTCTTTCAGCGGCGCTACTCTGAGGCCGACTTGGAAATGCTGGATCGCCTGACTTTGGCGTTGCTGAACCAGCAAGTCGAAGCGGACAAACCTTCTGTAGCAAAAGCTGCCTGACCGGCAAAACGCATCAAGTTCCTCCAAAGCAAAAGGGGATCCACAAAGGATCCCCTCACCTGTCGATATTGAGTTAGAACCTTTGGGCTGCAGCGGCTGGGTGTGAGGGCTAGACCGCAACCGTCTTCTTCACCTGAGCCGCCAAAGCGCCAGAAGCATACTTGGCCGCCATCTCGTCCAGGGTAACCACCGGGACTTTGGTGCCGTGGCCGGCACAGCCGAAGGCGATGTAGCGCTCGGCGCACACTTTTTGCATTTCCTTGATAGAAGGCTTGAGGAAAGAGCGGGGATCAAAGTCCTTCGGATTCTCGGCCAGGGCGCGGCGCACCGCAGCCGTGATGGCCAGACGGTTGTCGGTGTCGATGTTAACTTTGCGCACTCCGTTTTTGATGCCCCGCTGAATTTCTTCCAGCGGCACACCGTAGGTTTCGGGAATGGAGCCGCCGTACTGGTTGATGATGTCGATGAGCTCCTTGGGCACCGACGAGGAACCGTGCATCACCAGGTGGGTGTTGGGCAGGCGGCGGTGGATCTCGGCGATGCGCTCCATGTCGAGAATGTCGCCCGTGGGCTTGCGGGAGAACTTGTAGGCGCCGTGGCTGGTGCCGATGGCCACAGCCAGCGCATCCACTTGGGTTTGCTCCACAAAGTCCACGGCTTGATCCGGATCGGTGAGCAGTTGGTCGTGGCTGAGGGCCCCTTCAGCGCCGTGGCCATCTTCTGCTTCCCCGCGGCCTGTCTCCAGGGATCCCAGGCAGCCCAGTTCTCCTTCCACGCTCACGCCGACAGCGTGGGCCACCTTCACCACCTCGGCAGTAACGGCCACGTTGTACTCATAGCTGGCCGGCGTTTTGGCGTCTTCTTTGAGGGAGCCATCCATCATGACGCTGGTGAAGCCGTTGCGGATGGCGGAGTAGCAGGTGGCGGGGCTGTTGCCGTGGTCTTGGTGCATGGCGACGGGAATGTGGGGATAGGTTTCCACTGCCGCCAGGATCAGGTGGCGCAAAAAGTGCTCGCCCGCATACTTGCGCGCCCCTCGAGAGGCTTGCAGGATGACTGGACTGTTGGTTTCATGGGCAGCTTGCATGATTGCTTGAATCTGCTCCATGTTGTTAACGTTGAAAGCCGGAATGCCGTAGTCATGTTCGGCGGCATGATCCAGCAGGATCCGCATGGGAACGAGAGCCATCGGTTACCTCCTGAGGTGCTGACCTGATGCGTGTGAGATTTGCTTACCGTTAATCTTAAGGTATCTTTTACGTTTTGCGGGATGTGACCCCGGAGATTTGGGGATTTCGCCAAAGCCTCCTTGCCACTATTGGCCGCAATGCTCGCGCTGAGGCGCAACGATCCCGCTGCGCTCTCCAGATACACTAGACATGGGTAGAGCGGGGTGCGCTCCGAGGTAAACGTCGCCTTGTCTACGCCCGCCTGTTAACTTCTAGCTTTTTGTGGACATTATTTTCGCCTTTCGTTTTGCATTTTGTCTTGTTTGTCCGGAGGATTGAGAAGGTGCATTGTAATCCGTGGCCAATCCTGGGCGCGAGCTGGGGAAGGACTTTGTCGGGCCGGGGTAGAAGACTGCGTCCCGACGACGCGAAAGGACTCCGTCCCGCTGACGCAATCGGTTTGGCCATAGCCTGCTGGGCAGTGGTGGGCCTTCCATCGGCGGCATGGGGGATCCCTGGGCAATCGCCGGATCAAGCGGCGGCCTGGGTGAGAAATAATCCTGTGCTGCGGCCCCGCCCAGGCGAAACCTTGAACATTCACCGCGTGGAGCCGGATGGATCCCGATTTACCTTTTTGGCCTCGGTGGCCCCGCCGGGCCGGATCATCAACCCGCTGGATCGGGAGACGATTCGCTCGGAGCGCATGACCTTCTTTCGCCCGCAAGGGCTGACGGCAGAGGATCTTTTCCAAGCCATTCGCGAGATCTACGGGCCGGAGATCGCCGCCGATTTGGATCGGGCGGTGGAGGTGATCCGCTACCCGGCCCCTGAAGCCTTGGCCAACAATCCCGGCTACAGTCTTGCCCTGGCCACCCAAGGCGTGGTGCTGCGGGGGGATCAGTTTGTCTATTGGCTGGAGCTAACACAAAACCCGGATGGCCGCGTGCAGCAGGGCCAGGTGTGGGTGTTCCAAGAAGAATGGCTACCCAAGGTGGAAGGGGAGTTGGCCGAACGCTTTCCCCTACAGGTGATGAGCCGCTGAGCTGGGTTTGCAACTTCCCTTGGGCGGGCGGAGGTTCGCGGCTGCTGGGATCCGCCCCTGAATCCAGCACCGGCATCCAAGCTTCTTAGAACTGACAGCCAGGGGTTGGGGGCACGGCTGTGGTTTTGCTGGTTGGCCTCACGTTGTTCGGCAGCGCCTTTTGCCTTTTTTGGGGGCAGTTGTTGGTGGGCAAATTGCTGCTGCCGCTCTGGGGGGGATCCCCCCTGGTTTGGAATACCTGCCTGGTCTTTTTCCAGCTCGCTTTGCTGCTGGGCTACCTGTGGGCAGACCGGCTGGGGCGAGGGCTCGCTCCCGGCTGGGGCGTGCTGCTGCACGGGATCCTCCTGCTGGCGGGGCTGAAGTTTTTGCCCTTTCAGTTTGGGATCCCTGGCCAACTGGAAGGGGTCTTCCCTTCCCTAGCTCTGTTGGCTGACTTGACAGCAAGGGCGGGAGTACCCTTGCTTCTCCTGTCGGGGACGACGCCGTTGCTGCAGCGGGCGCTGGGAGAGGCGAAAAGGGATCCCTACGGGCTCTACGTGGCCAGCAATGCCGGCAGCCTAGCGGGGCTGCTGGGCTATCCGCTGCTCTTGGAGCCGCGGTTGTCTCTGTCGGGGCAAACCCACCTGTGGACGGGATCCTACGCTCTGGTCGCAGCGCTGGTGCTGCTGGGTGGGGTGGGGCTCATGCTGAACGGGCGGGAGGTGACTTTCCCGAGGGGAGATCCCGTGGAGGAGATCCCCCCCGTCTCCTGGCGGGAGCGTTGGCGCTGGGCCGGCTGGGCCTTTTTGCCGGCGGGCCTGTTGGTGGCGGCCACCACCCTCTTGACCACCGACGTGGCGGCGGTGCCCCTGCTGTGGGCCGTTCCCCTGAGCCTTTACCTCATGACCTTCATACTGGCCTTCGGCGGCCTCTACCCCAATGACTTGGCTTTAGGGACAACGGCTCTGCTGGCCTGTGGAGCGCTAGGGGCCCAGGTTCTGGGCTGGGCGAGACCTTGGTTTTGGGTGTTGCCGCTACATCTGGGGGCTTTTGGCCTGGTGAGCTGGGCCTGTCACAGTCAGTTGGCCAGATCCCGTCCACCCGCCCAGCAGTTGACGCAGTTTTACCTGTGGCTGGCTGTGGGAGGCAGCTTGGGAGGGCTGTTCTCCGCTTTGCTGGCGCCGCAGATGTTTGAGACCTTACTGGAGTACCCCCTGCTCTTGGGGGTGTCGCTGGCGGCCTTAGCGGCACGGGGAGGGCGGCTGGGCCTGTCGCTAGGGCTGGGGTTGCTCTTGCCTTTGTTGCTGTTGGGCTTTCGTCCTCAGGCGCTCTTTCGCCTTGGAGCCGCTGGGGGCTTGGCTCTGGGGATGGCCCTTCTGGGGTCTGTAGGAGAAGGCAGCAGAAGGCGCTGGGTGGGAACAGGGATGGGTCTAGTGTTGCTGCTAGGACAAACCTGGCTGCCGCCGGGGCTCCAGGTGGTGGCCGAGGAGCGCAGCGCCTTTGGCCTCCACCGGATTGTGGAATACCACGCTGAGGACGGATCCTTCCGCAGCCTGCTCCACGGCACCACCCTGCACGGCAGCCAAAACCTGGATCCCCAAAAGGCCCTGGAGCCGCTCACCTATTTTTCCCGCGAGGGGCCGGTGGGTCAGGTGTTCCAGCGGTGGCGGGCGCAGCCGCCCTCTTCTCCGGCCCAGGTGGCGGTGCTGGGGCTGGGGATCGGCACCTTGGCCGCCTACGCCGAGCCAGGGGATGAGTGGACGTTTTTCGAGTTGGATCCCACCGTGGCCGACTGGGCGGGCCGCTACTTCCCCTATCTCGATTGGGCCAGCCGGCGGGCGCAGGTGCGGGTGATCTTGGGCGATGCCCGGCTCCGCCTGCAAGGGATCCCCGATGGCAGCTACGACCTGATGGTGATAGATGCCTTCAGCTCCGACGCCGTGCCGGTGCATCTGCTTACCCAGGAGGCCCTGACCCTCTACCTCCGCAAGCTCAAGCCCCAGGGCTGGCTGCTCTTTAACATCACCAACCGCCACCTGGACTTGGCGCCAGTGCTGGCCGCCTTGGCAAGAGCATTGCGGCTTCCCGCCTGGCAGCAAGCCCATGAAGAGCTCACCGCCGCCCAGCGCCGGGCAGGGCTAGCCCCTTCCCACTGGGTGCTGATGGCCAAAAGCCCTGGTGGCCGGCAAGACTGGGATCCCTGGCAGCCCCTTTTGCCCCAAGCTGGGGATCCCCTCTGGCGAGATGATTTTTCCAACCTGCTACATGTAATCCGCTGGCCCCAGCTTCCCCTGCTGGGAGATATCCAGATCCCAGCTCCGAAGCAGAATCCGGCTGTTATCGCTGCGCGACGCTTCGGCAATGCGTCAGCCTTATTCAGCAAGACGGCTAAAGAAATCTTTACAATGCAGATTTAGTATGAGTTATGATTGTTTGAAGCATAACTAATGTCTGCTCAGGAGCCTGGCTTATGTCTCCTTCAACCCTGCAAGCCCCTACTGTCGATTGGCAAGCCGTCATGGCTGAAGCCTCTGGAGCTTGTTTCGTGGCCATCGGCGGCAGCTTGCGGCCCAATTCTTTGACTTATCAGGCGCTAGAGGTGGTGCGGCGCGAGTTTGAGAGGTTGAGGCTTCTCTTGCACATCCTCGACCTGCGGCAAATGAAGTTGCCCTTTGCCGATGGTTCGGAATCCTACCCGGACTATCCCGACGTGGAGGTTTTGCGGGCAACAATGAAGCGGGCCGATGGGATCATCCTGGCTAGCCCTGAGTACCACGGCGGCATCAGCGGCAGCCTGAAGAATGCTCTCGATCTCTTGAGCTTTGAACACTTAGAGGGCAAGGTCTTCGGGCTGATCAGGGTTTTGGGCGGTGAGAGCAACAGCAATACCCTCAACCAGATGCGTTTAATTGTGCGGTGGGTGCATGGCTGGGCGATCCCGGAGCAGATTGCCATTGGTCGGGCTTGGAGCGCCTTCGATGAGCAGGGCAACCTCAAGGACGAAAACCTACGCCAGCGCTTGCAACGCTTTGTGCAGAGCTTGGTCACCAACACCTCCAAACTGCGCGGGTCCCGGCTCCCAGCTCCTTGAAAAGGGCCTAGGTTCCCCAGCAGCCCCATTTTCAAGAGGGGCTTCCCCTTTCCTGGGAGAGGGGCTGACGCCCAAGTAACGGCATGGCTAAGGTGGGCCAAGAGAAAGCTGCGGCCGCTTTCCCTCTGCAGAAACCTGCATAACCCACGTCGGGCCATGGTTCAACCTCCTTCCCCCTATTCTTCCAGTGGAGCTGGGGCCATCTCTCCCCTAGTTGCCCTACAGGCAACCTTGCAACAGATGCGGGAGCAGAGCGATGCCAATGCCCTCATTCAGCTCACGCTGGAGTATGTCAAGGCGGTGTTTGGGGCGCCGCTGATCTGGCTGGCCTTTTATGACTATCAAAATCACCAGTTGCTGGGTCAGGGAGGGTTTAGCCTTGTGGAGGAGCCAACTCTCTTGCGAGGGGTGCATCCCCTGCAGCCGGGGGAGATCTTGGAGCAGGTGGTGATCGAGCAGCGGCCCATCAGCGTGCCCGATCTTTCCCAGGAGCCGCGCATGGGCCTTTGGCAGCGGGAAGCCAGGCGCCTGGGCGGGATCCAAGGCTGCTTCATCTACCCCTTTTCAGCAGCAGGGCGGCGGCGCTGCCTGGGGATCCTGATGCTGGGATCCCAGATGTGGGGGGTTACCACCCGCGAGGAAGAGAAAGCGCTCCTGGGGATTTTGCTGGGCCAGTTGGCCGCCTCTTTGCAGGAGCTGGAAAATGCCTGGAGGCAGCAGAGCGAAAAACGCCTTGAGGATTCGCTCCTGAGGCTGGGAACGGCGATATGCCAGGCGGGATCCCTGCAGGAACGGGTCAGCCTGGTGAGGCAGGAGCTGCAGACTTGCCTGGGCGCCGTCCATATCCAGGTGTACTGGCACGAGCGCAGCCGGGGGCGGTTTGTTCCCCATGGAAGCGCCTCTAGACCCAGCCAGCCACCTACTCCTGCCCCCATGTCCAAAGAGGCCAAAGCAGGAGCAGCGTCGCCAGGAGATGGCGGCCTTTCGCTGCGGGAGTTGGGAGATATGTACTACACCCTCGCCGATGGCCAGGTGGTGGTAGGCGGCACAGGGACGACCCGCTCCGAGATCCCCCTCAAGCTGATGCAGCAGTTGCGGGCCCAGGCGGCCTTGGCCGCCCCCATCTTGCTGGAGAAAGATCTGCTGGGGTTCATTTGGGTGCAATCGGATGTGCCCCGCACCTGGCAAGCTGTGGAGCGCCAGTTGGTGGCCGCCGCCGCCAATGGGCTGGCCTTAGCCGCCCCCCTGGAAAATCTGGATCGCCGCATCCGCCAGTTGGCCGACGAGCAAGAGTTTGTGCAGCAGGTGGGCCGTTCGCTTTACAACCCGGCGGAGCTGCCGCAGGCTCTCCAGCAAGCCGTCGTCGGCCTGGGCCAGCGTCTGCAAGCCAGTGCGGTGGCCGTCCTGACAGTGGATCCCGATAGGCCGAACCCCCGCCTCTTCTCCGAGTACCGCAGCGAGGGCAAGCAGGCTCTGCCGCCGCAGTTCAGCTCCTTAAGCGAGCAAGACTGGCAGGATCTGCTGCGCAGCGAGGTGGTGGCGGCGGAAAACTACGACCAGGATCTGCGCCTGCTCTCCTGGCGGCAAGAACTGGCCCCTTTGGGGGTGCGCTCCCTCATGCTGACTCATACCGGCGCCAGCGGCACTGCCACCCCCGAAGGGCTGATCCTAGTGCTCCACCCGCGGCCAAGGGCTTGGAGCCGAGAAGAACGGCAACTGCTGCGCGGGACTGCCCAACAAGTGGGATTGCTCCTGCGGCAACTTCGGTCTCAGCAACGGCAGGAACGGCAAGAGCACTTGCTCAGCGGCCTGATCGCCACTTGTCTGACTTTGCAAAACCTGGCCACCCCTGAGGCTCTCTACGCCACCATCGCCCAACAGGCGGCCCAACTCCTCCAGATCCCTTTGGCGCTGGTGGTCAGTTGGCAGCCGGGGGAGAGCCGGGCCTGCTTGCAGCCGCCCTTTGCCGCTGCCCCCGAGTTCTGCCCCAGCGGCCCCACTGAGATCAATCGGCAGGATCCCTTGCTGGCCGCTGCGCTGCAGGCGAGGGGTCCCCTCCCGCTTGCCCAAGACCAGATCCCGGCTGCCAGCCGCGCCTGGTTAAACTCGGTGGGCCTGGGATCCTGGCTGCTGGTGCCCTTGGGGGAGACGGATCCCTCGCTGCCGGAGCCCCTGGGGGTTTTGATCCTGGGAGCAGAGGCGGACAGAGTCTGGGAGGCAGAGGAGCAGGCGGCTGTGACGTTGATGGCCCAAACCTGTGGCTGGACGCTGCGGCGCTTGCTTTGGGTGCAAACTTTGCAGGAGCGGCAGGAGGTGCTCAGCGAGTTGAATTGGTACAAGCACCGCCGCCTGCTGGATCTGCAAAATGCCCTGCTGGACGGCCTGCGCCGCCTTGGCCAAGTGCCGGGCATCCGGGGAGATGAGGCCACCCGCTGGCAAAAGGTGGTGGAAATCGGCAGGGAGCTGCGGGATCTGGCCGTCTTCGCCGAGCCGCTGTTGCAGACGGAAACGTGGCAGGTGCAGCCGCAGTTGCTGTCGGTGCCCCTAGCAACCTTGGTGCGCAAAAGCCTGCGCCGAGTGGAGGGCCTGACCCAAAAACGCAAGCTGTGGCCGCGCGCCCACGGCGACCTCAGCCTCGTCGTCCAGGGCGATGTCGGGCGATTGGAGATGATCCTCTGGGAAGTGCTGCTGGCCGCTGCCTTGCGCAGCCCGGAGGGGGGGCGGCTGGATCTGTGGAGCCAAGCCACAGAGGGCTATGCAGAGCTGCTGGTGGTGGATCAGGGCAGCTTCGATCCCCACCTGCTGACGGCCTTGCAATGGGATCCGCAACAGGTCATCTACGCCGATCCCCTCTTCCAATCGCCGCTCTCGGCGAGCCCCGGCCTGGAACTTGGCCTGTGCCAACGGCTACTGCAGCGGATGGGAGGGCAGCTCTCCTTCTATTCCTCTGGGGATGGGCGCTCCGTTGCCCGGCTGCTCCTGCCGCTGGCTGGCAAGGAACTGCGTCCCCCGGCCGTAGCCTCAGGGGGACAAGGCCCTCAGCAGCCAAAACAGGGGCAGCAGGGCCAGCGCCCCGCGATCTAGCTGCCGCAGGTGTAGGCGGTGCCAGCGCAAGGGGTGGTCGGGGCCGGTCAGCCCACGCGCCTGCATGGCCATGGCTGTCTGCTCTGCCCGCAGGAGCAGGTTTTCAAAAAAGCGCTCCACCAGAGCCAGCAGGGTTTGGATCCCGCCCCGGAAGCTGAGGGATCCCCAGCGGACATCGCGGGTGCGCACCGCCCGCACCAGGTTTTGCACCTCCTCCATCACCAGCGGCAGAAAGCGCAGCGCCAAGGTGAGAGTGAGGATCACCTCCGCAACTGGCCATCCCCAGCGTTTTAGAGGCTGCACCAGGTGGCCGATCCCCTCTGTGATCTCTTCTGGGGCTGTGGTCAGCAAAAACAAATTGGTGGCGTAGAGCAGCGTAAAGATGAGGGTGCCCAGCCGCAAAGCCACCGACAGGGAACGGCGGGACACCTGAAAGGTTCGCTCCCCTAGGGAAACCTGCAGCAAGCGGTAGCGGTAGGGAGTCGGCCAGGCACGGGTTTGCTCCCGCCAGGCCCGCTTGGCTGCTGCGCGGGATCCCTCTTCCACCCCCCCGTCATAGCCGGGGATGAGCCCATAGCCCACCACCTGCGCGTCCTGCCGCTGCGGCTGCGGGAAAACCCCCAACCCATCGGGAGCGAAGCTGGTGATCCCAAAAGTGAGCAGGCTG
Organism: Thermostichus sp. MS-CIW-15; assembly: GCF_054060575.1. Classification (NCBI taxonomy): domain Bacteria; kingdom Bacillati; phylum Cyanobacteriota; class Cyanophyceae; order Thermostichales; family Thermostichaceae; genus Thermostichus; species Thermostichus sp. MS-CIW-15. The sequence goes on from NZ_JBSSDI010000001.1 coordinate 52,929, forward strand.
AGGGCTAACACCAGCGAGAGCTGGCCCGACCAGACCCGACGCGGCAGGCGGGCTGCCACCGTCAAGAACAACAGAACCGCCACCACGGCCAGGCGCCAGCCATTGCCAGCCAAAATTGGGCTGAGCAGAAAGCTGAGCAGCCAGGCCAGCTTCACGCGCGGATCGAGGCGGTGCAGCCAGGTGCGCGGCTCTTCCAGGTAGATTCCCAGCGGGGCATTGCGCAGAATATCCACTGCAGGCAAACGGGAGACAGGTTATCCCCCAAAAGGAGAACGGAAGCTGGCAGCAGGAAAGGCTTAGAGTCGCTCCACCAGACGGGTTGAGCCGGATTGGGCAGCGACCCATCCCCCTGGGGCCCCCTCTCGCTCAACGCGCAACCAGACAGGCACCTGTCCTTCGCCAGCCTGCACCTCTACCACCCGCAGCAAAGCTTGGCGCGGGGCGGCCCCGACGATAGCCCCAGTCAGGCTGGGCTGCTGGCGAATGTTAATGCCCTCATTGGCAATCACCCGCACCTGTCGCACACCCCGCCACTCGGCCAGAGGGCCGGTCAATTCAGGCTCAGGCGTGGGTTCTGGCTGGCCCGGAGCGTCGATGGCAACCGGCGGCTGCTCCAGTTGCACCTGGGGCTGCTCCAGCGGCGGCGCTGGCGGCGTGAACAGGCTCCTCAGCATCTGCCAGATCACCAGCAGGGAGAGGATGCCCACGCCGACCACTCCGGCCAAGCCGATGCCGAGGGGAATGGCAGGGCGCTCACCCCGACCACGGCGGGATCCCAGGCGGCTGCGGCGGTAACGCTCCACCTCCTGCGATCCCCACTCGTGGGCGTGTGGGATCCCTTCCTCGAAGGGGGGCTTGGCCGGCCCCTCGCCGCGCCGGTAGGCGGGCAAATCGGACATACGCGGGGGCTCTGGAGGAGGCGCTGTCCCTCCCCGCGGAAAGGGGGCGGGCGGGCGAGGCGATTCTTGTGTTTGCTCAGTTAGGCGTGGGCCACCCACCATAGCAGGCAAATGGGGTGCGGGGTGGAAAGATGGGGGAGATAGCGTCCCCGCCGGCGAGCTCTCGCGACTGGGCATCTCGTCCAGGTAAGCCTGAACCTGGGGGTTGTCGAAGTAAGCTTGCAAGGTTGCTTGGGCAGTTTCCAGGCCGCGAAACTCTGGGAACACCTCCTCTTGAAACCACCTTTCTGTGAAGCGGCACAGACCCGGCAGATGGTCAGGGGAGCCGGCGGAGTGTTCTTCGATAAACTGCAGGGCCTCTGTTTCTTGGCTGGAGCGCAGATGGTCAAGCGCCTCCTCGGTCTGCCCCAGCAACAGGCTGCAGATGGCCTGCTCCAGATGGACATCCTGCCGCTGGGCCAGGCGGGCCAAGTAGCCGCGGGCACGCCGCACCAAGGCCGGACGTTTTTCCAGATAGCCTGCTGCCAGCAACACCTGCACGGCCAAGTAGGCGGCCACCAGCGAGGGACGCTCGGCCTCTCGCTCAAACAGCTCCTGCTGTTCTTGGAGAGTAAGGTGACGGCGCACCCGCTGGATGAAGCGCAAGAAATCTTCTGTGCTGAGGCCAGAGCCATCCTGCCCACTTCCTTCAATGCCACCCCGCTCGTCCAGCATGGCTTTCAGGAGGGCAAGCCCTTGCTGCCGCGCCAGGACAGGATCGGCAAGCGCCTCTTTGCCGATTTGGGCGGGGGCGCTAGTCTCAAGGCTGAGGAGCTGCAAAATGCGGTAGGGACGCAGCTTGCCCAGATCAAGGCGGAGCTCTGCTTGCAGCTGCGGAAAAGCCTGATACTCCTCCAGCTCCGCCAGGCCCGCCTGCAGAGAGCGCGCCGCCTCTTCGTAGGATCCCTGTTGCCAGGCTTCCCGGCCCAGCTCCAACCGGGCGATGGCCCGCGCCAAAATGGCGTCAGAACGGGCAGGGTGGCCCTGCTCCAGCATCTGTTGAGCCAAATCTAAGGCCGCTTGGTACTCTCCGACTTCGCAATACAAACACAGCACTCCTGGCAAGAGGGGCTCTTCCACCGTCAGGGTGGGATCCGCCGGTGTCAGGTGTTCGTCGTAGTTTTGTCGCGCCTCTGGGTTAAGCAACACCGAGGCTGCCTCTTGAATAAGCTGAGCGCGAGCTTCCACGGCCTGCGGCGAAAACCCCAGCAGCCAAGAGCGCTCGCCCGGCTTGGGATCGAGCCGCTCTCGGTAGGCCTGCTCGATCTGATGCTCGTCCGCCCGTGGTGACAGCATCAAAACCCGGTAGTAGTCGAGGGGCACCCGCACCGTCATGGCTTTTGTCCGCTTTCCTGCTCGCGTCAAGGCGTCTTTGGACACCTGACCCCTATCGACTTAACTGTAGTCCTTTTCCTCGGCAAAAGGGATCCCCTCTTGCCTAGAGCCTACCAGTCCCAGCTCCCCGGCTCCCCCTTGAAGGGGCCTACGACCTTGGAGGTAATCCAGCCGCCGTAGAAATCTCCCGGCTGGGGCCGGACTCGTTCTCCATCCACCCGGCACTCCTGCACGCGGCCCGCATAAAAAGCGAGGTGGTCGCGGATGGGCCAAAACTCCGGGCTGGGATCCGGATAGCTCCAGGCGGCATCCACGGCCACCTGGGATCCAACTTGCACCGTCCAGTAGCGGGCAGATCCTTTGAACTCGCAGAAGGAGGTGCGGGCGCTGGGGCGGAGATACTCCAGCCGCACATCGGCGGGGGGGATGTAGTAGGTGGGCGGGTGGCTGGTTTCCAGGATGCGGTAGCAGCGGCAGCTGTGGGCGATGAGCTCGCCATTAAAGAAAACTTCCACCCGCTCGGCGGTTGGCTCCAGGCGGGGCGGGCGCGGGTAGTCCCAGACGGATTCTTGTCCGGGCCGGGGCGGGATGGGCCGGGGGCGCATGGGCAGTCTCCAAAACAGGACGGATGCACCTAGAGCAGGCGGGTGGCCTCTACCAGTTTGGCGTACTGCACCAGCAGCAGAGACTGGTGCTCCGGCAACACCTGAATCACCCCTTGCTGTTGCAGGCGGCCCAGCACCGCCGCCGCTACCTCCCGGCTGACCTGGCTGATATCGGCCAAATCCTGGAGGGGAGGGTAAACAATGCGCACGCCCTGCTCGGTTTTCTCGCCAAAGGCCTCTGCCAGTTGTACCAGCGCATGCACCACCCGCAGGGGGGGGCTTTGTCGATCCAGATCGGCCTGCAAATTGGCCAGGCGCAGGCGGCGGGAGAGGCTGCAAGCCAGGCGATAACACAGGTGCGGCTCCTGCAGCATCAGCGCCTTGAAGGTGGCCGCCGGGATCCCGGCCGCCCGCAGCGGGGTCAGGGCCAGCACATCCCGCGAGCGGGGGGCTTCGTCCAGCACCGCCATTTCCCCCACCCAAGCGCCCGGCCCGAGCAAAGCCAGGGTTTGGGCGCTGTCTTGTGTCCCTTCTGCTGTGCGAATCCCCACAGACCGCCGCACCTTGGCCCAGCCAGAGAGGATCAAATAAACGACGTTGCCCCAGGCATCCTGCATCAAGAGCGCCTGTCCTGCCGCAATATCCCGCAGCTTCACCTGGGATCCCAACCATTGCAGAGAGGCTGCTGAGAGTTGGGCCAGCGTCGGCACCGCCTTGAGCTCGGAGAGGAGGGCAGCAGAGACATCAGAATTCATGCCGGTTGACCCTAGCGCAAGCCCACTGTAGCCCAGTCGCCGGCTCAAGGGCTATCCTGCAGAGTGTTCGCCCTAGGTCGGGTCCCCTGCCCCAAAATCCGAGAGCTTGTAGCCGCTGCGGCCTCTGGAACCTTTGCAGCTGCCTTGAGTTTGGGGAGTGGGGGCCGAGCGGGAGGAACTCAAACTGCGCCATTATCGTCTAGCTAACAGAGGTTCTGCTTGGGAGGGGATCCCTCCGTCGTTGTCCTTCGATAATCTATGGGTACCTATGGATGCTGCCCTCAGCGACATCAGTGGCCAGCGCTGGTCGGTCTGGGTGAAGGACGTGCCTGTGCGGCCCGAAAAGCTCGCTGACGTGGATCTGGTGCTGCTCTGCCAGCAGGGATCCCGGCCCCACCGCGAGGCCTTCGCTGAGCTGATACGCCGTCACCAGGCCTATGTGGACAAGGTGCTCTACCACCTGGCCCCCGACTGGCCTGACCGGCACGACCTGGCCCAGGAAGTCTGGATCCGGGCCTACCGCCACCTAAAGCGGCTGCAGGAGCCGGCGAAGTTTCGCAGTTGGTTGGGGCGGATTGCCACCAACCTGTTCTATGACGAGCTGCGCAAGCGCAAACGGCAGCAGCAGCCCCTTTCTTTGGATGCCCCGATTTCGATGCGGGACAGTGAGGTGGAATGGGAGCTGCCCAGCGAGAGCCCTAGCCCCCATGAGCACCTCACCACCTGCGAGTTTTACGAGCAATTGCACCAAGCCGTCCGCGACCTGCCTCAGGTTTTTCGCCAGACAATCCTGCTGCGGGAAATTCAGGGGATGGCCTACGAGGAAATTGCCGAGATCACAGGAGTGTCTTTGGGCACCGTTAAGTCTCGCATTGCCCGCGCCCGCGCCCGCTTACAATCCACCCTAAAACCCTACCTCGATGGTGAATGACCATGGTTCGCGGCAACCTTAACCCCGACCGCGAGGACTCCCAGCCAGAACTGCCGCTGGTGGAGGAGCGCTTTGAACAGTTGAGCGCCTACCTGGATGGGGAATTGTCGCCCCAAGAGGCGCGGCAGGTGGAAGACTGGCTGGCCAGCGATCCCCAAGCGCGGCAACTGTACAGCCAACTGGCAGCCTTGCAGGCCGGCTTGGCCAACCTCAAGGCCCCAACTTTGGATCCTGGCCAAACAGAGCTGCTGATCAGCCGCGTGTTCGAGGAGCTGGACCGCAGGCCGGCGCTCGATCTGAGCTGGCGGCGGTGCAGGGGCACCCCTTGGGGACGGGTGGCAGCGGCTGGGGTGGCCTTGGCGGGAGCCGGCTGGGCGGGCTGGCGTTGGTCGCATCCCCAGCCGTTGGTGTCGCTAGAGGAGCCGCCGGTGCGGGTGGCCATCGTGCCTGCCTCTGCCCGGGTTGCCCAGCGCTATCTGTTCGAGCCGGGGCAAAAACAAGATGCCTACTCAATTTTGTTTGAGACAACGCCGAACCTCGGCGACGAGGTGAGCTGGGAATGATTCTGAGCAGGCTTGAGAAAGATTGAGGAGTGGAGGGTGGAAAAAGCAGTTCGCGGAGCTTGCGGTTTGGCAGTTTGCCTTTGGCTAGTTAGTCTGGGATCCTTGTCGGCCCAGGCTGACCCCAGTGGCAGCCATTTCGCAGCGCCGCAGGACTCACGTCCTTATGCCCATGCCCTGGAGCCCACCAACCTGCCCTCACCCAGATCCCGTCTCACCCAACCGCTGGCCGGCTCTCAGGCTTCCACCCCCGCCCAAAACCAACCGGCCTCTCCCGAGATAGAGCTATCGCCTTTTCCCGATTTCCCCCTCCTTAAGGAGTTGGATCCGCCCCTCCCCACCTTGGCCGACCTGGGCATCCATTGGGATCGCCTGGCTCTGCTGCCCGACCTCGAGCTGGCCGAGGAAATGGATAGGGAGTTCAGCCGCCGCTTGGCCCGCCTGAACCGGCAGATTGCCAACCAACAAGAGCGCCTCTACCGCCTGTTGCAAACCTGGGACTCTGACGAGGCCGATATCCGTCAAATTCAGGCCCAACTGAGCCAGTTGCGCACAGAACGGGATCGCCTGGCGCTGGAACACCTGTTGCTGCTGCGGCAGTTGCAAGAGAACTTCGCCCTGCCTCTACCGGCCCGCTCTGCCGCCAGCTCTCCCTGAGGTGGGCCCAAGTTATGATCGGCAGAGGGCAACCACTGACGGAGCTGAGCGATGGCCCAAGTGCCCAGCAACCCAGAGATCGAGCAGTTGGCCGCTGCCATTGGCGAGGAAGTTTACATCGATGTAGCCCGCTGGCACCTCTACCTGCGGGATGCCCATCTGCACACCCTCTTGGCAGAACAACTGGCCCCCCAGGTGAGGGCAGGCAAGGTGGATGAGGACGCGGTCACGGAGATCTTGCAACGGATCCCGGTAAAAGTGGGGGGTGGGCGCAAAGAATTGCCCCTGGCGGATCTGTTGCCGATGCAAAGCCTGCTGAACTTGTTGGATGTGCTGGAGGAGTTCAGCCGCAAATGGGCTCAGTAGAGGGGGAGAAAGCATTGCAGCATCAGCTCAATCGGCTCAAGCAGTCTAGGCGGTCGCTGCCTCCAGCCGGCACCTGGCTCAGGGCCGCTGGTTTTGCCTTGCTGCTGGGGCTGTTGTCGGCCTGTCAGGGAACCGAGTGGGGAGAGCGGCTGCAAAGAGCGGTGCGACCGGTGGGCCTGCCTCCCCCTCTCTCCGCCGACCGACCGGAGACGCCCACGCCTCTGCCGGGATCCCGCTCCCCCTCTGCTCCTGCCACCCCCCCTGCTTCCTTCACGCCCCCGCCCAGCCAGGTCAGCAGCCGTTTCACGGATCTGGAGCCCGGATCCCTGGTGGCCCGTGCTGTCTCTGATCTGGATCGGCTGGGTGTCTTTGCCGATATTGTTGGCAGTGAGTTTCAGCCGCAGCGTAGCGTTCGTCGCGGCGAATTTGCCCGCTGGTTGGTGCTGGCCAACAACGCCATTCACGCCGACCAGCCCAGCCGCCAAATCCGTTTGGGATCCGCTGGCGAGCGCCCCTTGTTTTTGGATGTGCCGGAGGAGGATCCCAACTTTCGCTACATCCAGGCCCTGGGAGCTGCCGGCCTGGTGGTCGGCGATGCCAACCGCGAGTTCCGCCCCAACAGCCTGCTGTCGCGGGCAGAGCTGATCCGCATGAAGGCACCTCTGGATTTGCCGCCCGGCCAGATCAAGGGATCCCGAGCAGAGCTGGAGGAGCGTTGGGGCTTTACCGATGCGGCCCAGATCCCCGACGAGGCCGTTGCCCCCCTGGTGGCGGATCGCAGCCTGGAGAATGCCTCCACGGTGTTGCGCACCTTCGGCCCCATCCGCACGTTTAACCCCTTTGAGCCGGTCAGCCGCGGGGAAGCGGCGATTGCCCTTTCGGCCTTTGGGGAGCGAACGGCTCAGGAAGCTGCCTTGCCAACCCCAACTCCCGCAGCCGAGCCCCCCGACCCTGAGCCTTCTCCTCCTGTTGCCGAGCCAGACCAGACCCCTTCCCCTCCTCCCACCCCTGAGGGCGACCCCTCTCCCAGCGCCACTGGCAACTCTAAACCTCCAGCCGTCACCCCAGGGGCAGGGGAAATTGTGACGCCGCGCGAGCCTCAGCCCTAAATTGAGGGCGATCCCAGCGTAGAAGCGGAGAGGGCCGCAGCGCTTAACCCCCTCTCCTGCTTCGCCCCCCTGAGGCTGGATTGCAAAAGGACCAACCCCCTGGCTGCTCTTGTTGTTGGCGGCGGAAAAATGCTAACTCTCTTGCTGCTCCACAGGGCAAGCTCCTCCCCGCCTATAAAATGGGAGAAGCCAACTTGGAAAATCGACAGGGATCCCGTCTGTGTCTGCGACTGTTCCCGAAATTCGCTCGGAAGACCTGCTGCGCTACACCGTAATCGGGTCGCGGCGGCCCAGCGTCTACTTTTGGGCGGTGGCGCTGACAGGGGGTGGGCTGGGCTTTACCCTGGCGGGTCTTTCCAGCTATTTCCACCGCAACTTGCTCCCCTTTTCCGATCCCGCCAGCCTGGTGTTCATTCCCCAGGGCATTGCCATGCTCTTCTACGGCGTGCTCGGATCCCTGGCGGGGCTGTATCAATGGCTGAGCCTGTACTGGAACCTGGGGGGCGGCTACAACGAGTTCGACCGCCGCACCCAGAAGATAACCCTGGTGCGGCAGGGCTTTCCGGGCAAAAACCGCGAGGTGCGCCTAGAATACGACTTTGCCGAGGTGCAAAGCCTGCGGGTGGAGCTGCGAGAGGGCTTCAACCCTCGCCGCGCCATCTACTTGCGCATAAAAGGACGCGGCGACATCCCCCTCACCGGCGTCGGCCAGCCCCCTCCCCTGGCCGAGATCGAAAACCAAGCCGCTGAGATCGCCCGCTTTCTCAATGTCAGCCTAGAAGGTATTTGAGATTCTGTTTGGTTGTGGACGGCTGCTGGTCAGGGATCCCAGGAATTGAGATAGCCCAGAAACCGTCTCAACAACATCGGGTCAATTGTCCCAGTAAATTTCCCCTTCCGAAGGGAGAAGGGCTGGGGGTAAGGGAGCCGTGCCTTGCGGCGCCCTTGAGGAAGGTCTAGGAACCGCGGCTAGGCAAAGCTGCAGATCCTGCAACGGCCAGAGAAGGGCTGGCCGACCCTGGAGCAAAAGCCTGGGCTGTCGGGAACCCCAAAAACGGGCTTTGCTCCACCGCCTGAGTGGAGAGGGTAAATAGAGGATTGGAGAGGATGCCAGCGAAGATGGTGGCCACCAGCGTCACCACCATGCCCACCCGCAAAGCCGGCATGCCCTCGGCCTGCCAGTCGGTTGGGGGGTAGTTTTGCACCGAAAGCGACATCTCCTGCGGCTCTTTTACCACCATGGTTTTCACCACCCGCACGTAGTAGTAGATGGAGATGACGCTAGTCACCAGGCCCACCAGCACCAGCGTGTATTCTCCTGCCTGCCAGCCGGCCCAGAAGAGATAGAGCTTGCCGAAAAAGCCGGCCAGCGGCGGCAACCCGCCCAGGGAGAGCAGACAAATGCTCAGGCAAAGGGTGAGAAAGGGATCCTTCTGATAGAGGCCGCTGTACTCGTTGATTTCGTCGGTGCCAGTCTTGAGGCTGAAGAGGGTGACACACAGAAAAGCCCCTAGGTTCATGGCCAAATAGACCATCAGGTAAAAAATCAAGCTGGCATAGCCCGCTTCGGTGCCCGCCACCAAACCGATCAAGACAAAGCCCGCCTGCCCAATAGAAGAATAGGCCAGCAGTCGTTTGAGGCGGGTTTGGGCAATCGCCACCACATTCCCCAGCACCATGGTCAAAATGGCCAGCACCGAGAGCACCGCCCGCCACTCTTCTGTCATCGCCGGAAAGACGGTGGCCAAAAAGCGAATGGCCAGGGCAAAGCCTGCCGCCTTGGATCCCACCGACAAGAAGGCCACCACCGGCGTCGGGGATCCCTCATAGACATCAGGAGTCCACTGGTGGAAAGGCACCGCCGCCAGCTTAAAGCCAATGCCGCCCAGGCAGAACACCAAAGCGAGGATCCCCACCAGCCCGGCATTGGCCAGGTAGGGCGCAATAGCCGCCAACTGGGTCTGCCCCCCCGACAGGCCATAAAGCAGCGACATGCCGTAGAGGAAGATAGCGGTGCTGCTGGCCCCCGTCAACAGATACTTCAGGGCCGCCTCGGAAGAACGCGGATCCCGCTTGGTGTAGCCGGCCATCAGGTAGCTGGCGATGCCCAGCGTTTCCAAGGAGACGAACACCATGATGAGATCCGTCGCCCCGGCGAGGAACATGCCCCCCAAGGTGGCCGTGAGGAGCAGCACATAGAACTCGCCCGTGGGCGCGCCTGCCTGGAGGAAGTAGCGCTCCGCCATCATCACCGTCAGGGCTGCCGTCGCCACCACCAGGCCGCGGAAGAGAATGCTCACCGGATCCGCGGCAAAGCTGCCCAAGAAGCTCTCCAACTGGGGCTGCTGCCATTGCAACACCAAGGTCACCAAGGCCCCAAGCAAACCAAAGAGGGAGAGGGCCGGAAGACTTTTGCGCGCCGCCGACCCACCCACCAAATCCACCACCAGGACGATCAACAGCGTGAGGGTAACCACCACCTCCGGCCAAATGGCGCCAGCATGCAGGTTTCCGGTTGGGGCGAAGACATCCATAGGGGAAGACTATGAAGAGAGATTAACGGGATCCAAAGCCAGCATACCGCGATTTCCGGCCTCCCTAGCTTGCTTCTGGCATTTCTTCTCCCAATTGTCTCCATCGACACTTCCTGGTTTCAAGAAAGCTTGGCGCTGGAGGTGAGCACCAATCGTAGGCGAGCGTGGATGAGGCTTAAGTCGGCCAAGCCCAGGTCGATCTCGCCGTCGATGACGATCCCGGTGTTGATCAGCCGATCCAACAGTTCCAGCAGGGATCCCTCGCCGTGGGGTTGGCCGGGGTAGTAGTCCCCCTGGCGGGGCAAGAGAGAGCCCAGATCCCCCAGATCTAGGTTGAGCTCTGCCGGGTCGATCTCCAGCAGGGCGCAGAGTTGCCGAATTTGCTGCCGCAGGGCCTGGAGGCTGCTGCCGGCCCGCTCGATTTGCTCGGCAGAAAGGCGGTTGGCCTCCATCTGTCGCACCACTTGCGCTTCCATCAACTGCCGCAGCAGCTCCACCAAGGTCAGCACCAGCGAGGCCAAACCGGCTTCCGGGCGTTTCCGGCCAGGGGTGAGCCGGGCCCGGCTCAAGTCTTCCGGGCTGGCCGGGCTGATAGCAAGGCGGGGGGAAGGAGCAGCCAACCACTGCTCAAAGGGCTGGAAGAGCTGTTCCAGGCTAAGCAAATGGAGGTGGGGATCCCGCGCCGCCTCTTGCCGCTCTTCGGGCAGGTTGTAGCCCCAGGCAGCCAAAAACAAGAGCACCTGCTCCAGGTCCGGCACCCTTTGCACCTGGCGCAGCGTCTGCAGGCGATCCTCGACAAACCAGAGTTCCTCAGGCGCTACCTGGGTCGCTGCTAGCAGCCGCCGGAGGGTGGTGGCCTTGGGGGCGCGCACCTCCTTGCCCAGGATACGGTGGCGCGGCAGTTGGATCCCTTCGCGGAGCAAAAGCTGCTGGATAAACCGCCCCTCCTTGGTGCTGAGAATGGCCAGGCGGGGCTCGCCAGCAGCCTGGATCTGGCGCATCCAAGCCGCCACTCCCGGATAAAAGCGGTGCAGCCCCAGCCAGCCCTGCAGATCTTCTTCGATCCAGCGATCCCGCACCTCATCCAGCCTTTGGGCTAAAGCCTGCTCGGAGATCCCCGCTCCCTGCAACAACCGCTGCCGCCAGCCGGGCCAGTCTTGGCGCAAAGCGTCTTCGGGGATCCCTTGCTGCAGCCCCCACAGCAGCAGGGGCATCTCCCAGCCGGTCTCGATCAGCGGGCGCAGGCGGTCGAAGGCAGGGCGCAACGACTCCAACTGGGCAGGAGCAAGGCCCCACACCTGGGCGCAGACCCGACAGGAAGAGGCAAAATACTCCGCCCGCCCGTCGCAGAGCACACCATCAAAATCCAGAGCCAAAATGCGGGGGGACATTCGCCGGGGCCTAGCGAACTCCATACCTGAGTCCCCCATAGAGCAAGTTGCAAAAATGGGGCCAGAGGCCAAGTTAATTTAACCAAACTGTTTTGCCGGATTGGCCCAACCTAGTTCGATTCCGAGATGCGAACAGACTTGATCTCCACCGGCTTGAGGGGACGATCCTGCGGGCCGGTGGGTGCAGTAGCAATTTTATCCAACACGTCCTCCCCCTCGATTAGTTGCCCAAAGATGGTGTAGTTGGGCGGCAGGGGATAGTCGGCATGCATGATAAAAAACTGGCTGCCGTTGGTGTTGGGGCCGGCATTGGCCATGGCCAAGGTTCCTCGCGTGTAGGGGCGCTGCACCGGCTCATCGGGAAAGCGGTACCCCGGCCCGCCTCGCCCCGTGCCGGTGGGATCCCCGCCCTGAATCATGAAGCCCCGAATGACACGGTGAAAGATGACGCCATCGTAGAAGTGATCCCGGGCCAAAAAGACAAAATTGTTGACGGCAAGGGGAGCTTCCTGCGGGAACAGCTCCAAAACCATCGTGCCGGCGGTGGTCTCCAGCGTGGCCGTGTAGGACTTGGCCGGGTCGATCACCATGGGGGGAGGACTGTTGTAGGTTTTCACGGTTTTGCCCAACTGTTGTGCCAGGAGCAAATCGTAAGAAGAATGCGGGCGGGCCAGAGCCGAAACAACGCCGGATCCCACCCAAAGCAGCACTGCCAGCAAAGCCAGCTTGAACAGGTGGGTGATGCCAGAGGGCACGCGCACGTTTCTTGCCAGAAAGCTCCGCCCCTATCCTACCAGGATCCGTCCGGCCTTACTCATCCCCCGACCGGAATGGGGATTTGGCCCGCCGCACCAGCCAGTAGCTAACGGAGAGGGCTAGCGTTGCCGCTGCCAGCCCAATGAGATCTAGACCCCCCAGCTTCTCAAAATCAAAAATAATGATCTTGCGCGCCACCGCGATCAAAGAGGTAACAATCACCAGCTCCACCTGCACCACCTGCTTTTGCAAGTAGGCGGTAATGTTCTCCAGAATCTCCAGCGCGATCAGGATATTCAAAAAAAGGCCGAAAATCTCGATCAAAGTAGTGGAGAAAAACCCGGTTGGCTCCCGCAGCAGATCGGCCACCAGGAAGCGGGCCAAATCCACCACGGCCACCACAATCAGGCCGATCATCAAGATGGAAAGCAGCTTCGAGATCAGGCTTTCGATGCGGGTGATGGCCCGCAAAAAGGGATCCTCCTCTTCGGTTTCGTGAGGATTGTGCAACAGCCACTTGAGAAACCGCATCGACAACCCTTCCCCCCTGCGTCCGGGATCCCATTATCTGCCCTAACCGTTAGCTGGAAGAGATCCCTTGGGGCGACGGTTGCGACACCGCTCAGAACAGTATTTCACCTCTGACCAACAGTCGGCCCACTTCTTGCGCCAGGTGAAGGGCCTGCCGCAGGTGAGACAGATTTTGCTGGGCAAATCCGACTTTTTTCGGTGGCGGGGCATAGCGCGCTAGAAACGACAACTCTTGAATTAACCCCAATGCCCTAGCCTGTGTTCTGCAACTGCAGGGCTTGCGGCCGGGAACGGCTGCGCAAAGCAGCCTCGATCAGCCCCAAAAAGAGGGGATGGGGACGGTTGGGGCGGGAGCGAAACTCGGGATGGAATTGGGTGGCGATGAAAAAGGGGTGGCTGGGCAGCTCGATAATTTCCACCAGGCGGTTATCGGGCGAGACACCACTAATCACGTAGCCGGACTCGAGGAATAGGCTGCGGTAGGCGTTGTTGAACTCATAGCGATGGCGGTGGCGCTCATAAACAATTGTCTCACCGTAGAGCTTGGCCGCCAGGGTGTCGGGCAGAATGCGGCAGGGGTAGAGGCCCAGGCGTAGGGTTCCCCCCAAATGTTCCACATCTTTTTGCTCTGGCAACAGGCTGATGACGGGGTGGGGGGTGTCGGGATCGAACTCATAGCTGTTGGCCCGCTCCAGGCCGGCAATGTTGCATCCCCAGTCGATCACCGCACACTGCATGCCCAAACACAGCCCCAGAAAGGGAATGCCCCGCTCGCGCACGTAGCGAATGGTGGCCACCTTGCCCTCGATGCCGCGGCTGCCAAACCCACCCGGCACCACCACGCCGTCTACATCGGCCAGCAGGGCTTCTGGCCCCCGCTCCTCGACTTCCTCAGAAGAGATCCAGCGCAAAGTAACGCCGGCATTGAGAGCCAGGCCCGCATGGCGCAGGGCTTCCGCTACCGAGAGGTAGGCGTCGGTAAGGCGCACGTATTTGCCGACAATGGCGATCTCCACTTGCTCTTGAGGGTGGTGCAGCCGCTGCACCAGGAGCTCCCACTCGCGCAGATCCGGCTGCTGCGGCTCCAGGTTGAGGATCTGCAAAACCCGCTGCGCCAACCCTTCCTGCTCCAGCACCAAGGGCACATCGTAGATGCTGGGGGCATCCTGGGCCTGGATAACACATTCCACCGGCACGTCGCAAAACTCGGAGATCTTCTCCTTGATGCTGCGGGGCAAGGGCTGCTCGCAGCGGCACACCAACACATCTGGCTGAATCCCAATCGAGCGCAGCTCCTTGACTGAGTGCTGAGTGGGCTTGGTTTTCATTTCCCCCGCCGCCTTGATGAGAGGCACCAGGGTAACATGCACATAGGCCACATTGGCCCGGCCCACATCTTTGCGAAATTGGCGGATGGCCTCCAAAAAGGGCAGAGACTCGATATCCCCCACCGTGCCCCCCACCTCCACCAGCACCACGTCGGGGTTGGTCTCGCGGGCCACCCGCCGGATGCGCTCTTTGATCTCCTGGGTAACATGGGGGATCACCTGCACCGTGCTGCCTTGGTAATCCCCCCGCCGCTCTTTGTAGATCACCGCCTGGTAGATGGCGCCGGTGGTGACGTTGTTGAGCTTGGACATGTTGGTGTCGGTGAAGCGCTCGTAGTGGCCCAAGTCCAAGTCTGTCTCGGCGCCATCGTCGGTGACGAACACTTCCCCATGCTGGTAGGGGCTCATGGTGCCGGGATCCACATTGATGTAGGGATCCAGCTTCAAAATCGACACGGTGTAGTTGCGGGACTTGAGCAGACGCCCCAAGCTGGCTGCCACGATCCCCTTGCCAATGCTGGAGACGACTCCGCCGGTGATGAAGACAAACTTGGCCATACCCCCGATCCCTTGCCCTCTTCTGATTATGCCAGGGATCCCAGGGCTTCCTTAGGGCCGAGAGCGGATGGGGCCGTTGTAGAGGATGGTGGTCTGGAAGGTGCGCCGATCCACCCGCACCTGGGTTTCGATGCTGGGCTGGACGAAGCCGGGCTCGCCGCCGCGGAAGGTGAAGATCCAGGCATCTTCCAACTCTTCAAAGGGCGCGTCGATGGCCGCCCCGTGCATGGCAGCTTCGGCGCGGTAGCGCTGCAAGCCCCCGTTGGCAATTTCAGCCGCTTGGCGGGCCAAGTTCTTGGCCCGGTTGAGATCGCGGAAGTAGCGGCTGATTTCCTCAAAAGTCCCCGTCGGCAGCGGCCTTGGCCGGGGGGGTGTGGGCGGCACAGGCCGCGGATCTGGCACAATCGGCAGAGTGGGAATATCCTGGCTAGGGGGCAGCGGCTCGACTGGAATCGGGGTTCTGGCAGGTTCTGGAAAAAGGGGGGTGACCACCTGCGCCTGGGCAGAAGGCAGGAATCCCCAGATTACAACGCCGCCCAGGCAGAGACGGAAAATGGACTTCATAGAGCCATGCCGATGTGAATTTTTCAATCCCCACTCTACTGAGCCTCTAGTTAGGAAAGTAGAGGCAAAAGCCCGGACTCTTTTTCCACCAGCAGCTAGGCACGTGGGTTGTCTGCGCAACCGGCTTTGTCCTCCCCTGGCGCCTGTTAGCATCCTGAAACGGGATCCTTTGCAGAAGTTGCCATGGAGTTTGTTACACTTGCCAAGACGGGGCTCCGGCTGAGCCGCGTGGGGTTGGGCACCTGGAGCATGACCGGGGATTGGTGGGGGCCGGCGGATCCCCAGGAGGCCTATGCCACCCTCCGCAAGGCCATTGACCTAGGGATTACCCTCTTTGACACGGCTCCGGCCTACGGCCGCGGCCTTTCGGAAGAGCTTTTGGGACGGGCCATCCGGGATGCCGGCTGCCGGGATCGAGTGGCAATCGCCACCAAGGCCGGCCTGCAGTGGATAAACGGCAAGGTGGTGCGCAACTGCAGCCTAAGTTGGCTAGCTCAGGATCTGGAAAACTCCCTCCGCCGCCTGCAGACGGATGTGATCGACATCTACCAGGTGCATTGGCCGGATCCCTTGGAGCCCCTGGAGGAGACGGCTGCCTTTTTCGGCCGCCTACTCCAGGAAGGAAAGATCCGCGCCATTGGGGTGAGCAACTTTTCTCCAGAGCAGATGGAGCGCTTCCGCCAGGTGGCTGTATTCTCCCTGATCACGATAGTTGGGACTTTCGTATCTGAGATGACACTTTTGCCGGGGTTGAGTGCCTAAACTAACTCCATAACCCTAGTAATTCTAATGATGCCGGTACTTTCAGAACTTGCCCGCAGCCAGGGTATTGATTATTTCCTGATCTCATTTACGGATTTGTTTGGCACGCAGCGCTCCAAGTTGGTGCCTGCTTCAGCAATTGACCGCATGGCCGATGGGCAGGCAGGTTTTGCGGGATTTGCTACGTGGTTGGATTTGACCCCTGCGGATGCGGATGTGTTTGCCCAGCCGGATCGCCAGCGCCTATTCCAATTACCTTGGCAACCAGAGGTGGGGTGGATGCCTGCGGATTTGATTCAGGCCAACGGGGAGCCTTTGGAACAAACGCCACGCTGGGTGCTGAAAAAGGTGTTGGCGCAGGCAGAACGCCTGGGTTTCCGGGTCAAGACGGGGGTGGAATGTGAGTTTATGCTCCTATCCCCTACGGAGTGGGCCATTTCCGATGGGCAGGATTGCCAAGCCAAGCCGTGCTACGACCAGCAAAGCCTGATGCGTCGTTTTGCGGTGATTCGGGGTATCTGCGATGGGATGCAAAAGCTGGGTTGGCATCCCTACCAGAGCGACCACGAGGATGCTAACGGGCAGTTTGAAATGAATTGGTTATTTGACGATGCGCTGGTTACCGCCGACCGTCATGCCTTTTTCAAATACATGGTGAAAAGCATTGCGGAACGGCACGGCTATCGGGCGACGTTCATGCCCAAGCCATTTCCCCATCTGACGGGCAATGGTTGCCATACCCATCTGTCGGTTTGGGATGTGACCGGGACAACCAATTTGTTTGCCGATGCCAAAGGGGAACTGGGTCTCTCGTCGCTGGCGTATTACTTTATCGGCGGGGTGCTGTACCATGCTCCGGCGTTGTGTGCCCTGACCAACCCGACGGTGAATTCCTATCGCCGTCTCCATGCGCCGCCTACGGCTTCGGGGGCCACCTGGGCACCTGCCACGATTAGCTACAGCGGCAACAACCGCACCCACCTGATTCGCATCCCTGAGCCGGGTCGGTTTGAGTTGCGTTTGGCTGATGGTGCGGCTAACCCCTATCTCCTGGCGGCGGGTCTGATTGCAGCGGGGCTGGATGGGATTTGTCACCAGCGTCACCCTGGTACTCGTTGCGACAACAATACCTACACCGACCCGATTCCCGGATTGCCGACTCTGCCTACGTCCCTAATAGAAGCGCTGGAACATTTGGATCGCAGTGCCATGTTTCGGGCGGCTTTGGGGGATGCTTTCGTTGATGCTTACGTGAAGTTGAAAAAACAGCAATGGCAGGAGTACAGCCGCCAGATTACTCCCTGGGAACGAGAAACAACCCTGGACTGCTAAAGGGTTGCCTAGGATACGATGGCAACGGCAATGTTTGTCTAAAATTACCGGGAAATATGTTGACTCCAAGGGGCTTTTATGGCGGGTATGTCAGCCAATCGTACTGTGGAAGCGTGGCCATGTGATCCCCACCGTCTGATTCCAGCAGAAGTGCTCAAGCAACTCCATGTGCGCTCCGACCGGGCGGGATGGGTGCAATTACTGATGCACCTAGCAGTTATGGGGGTCAGTGGGAGTCTGTGGTGGACCCAGATGGGATGGCGCTGGTGGGTTGCCCTGCCTGCGTTGGTGGTTTACGGAACCAGTTTGGCGACCATGTTTGCGGCGTTGCACGAATGCGTCCATCGCACGGCTTTTGCCAGCCCCAAAATCAACGACGGTGTTGCTTGGTTTGCAGGGTTGCTGTCGTTTTATAACAGTACCTTTTACCGCTACTACCACACGTGGCATCATCGCTACACGCAAATTCCCGGCAAGGACCCGGAGCTGGAGGATGGCAAGCCCCAGAATTGGCGGCAGTATCTGCTGGAACTCAGTGGTATTCCCTGGTGGATCGGCAAGCTCAAGACGTACTTTTACCTGGCGACAGGACAACTGCAGCGATACCCTTACGTTCCCGAAGCGGCACGGGCAGAGGTGATCCGCTCGGTGCGGTGGCAGTTGGCTGTTTATGCCCTGGGGATGGCTATCTGGGTAGGGACGGGCTGGCCTGGGTTCCTGGTACTGTGGTTATGGCCTTTGGCGGTAGGGCAACCGATTTTGCGCTTTATTCTGCTGGCGGAACACACGGGCTGTAGCCAGGATGAGAATCCTTTGACCAACACCCGCACGACGCTTACGCTTTGGCCGGTGCGGTTACTCATGTGGAATATGCCCTACCATGCGGAGCACCATCTGTACCCTTCGCTGCCTTTCCATGCACTGGCTCAGGCTCATGCCTACCTGCGGCCCCATCTGGCACACGTGGAGGCGGGATACCTGAGGGTGCATTATCAGATCATCCAATCCTTGACCGGATGAGGACCCAGTTCTGGCAGTTGGAGCATTTTGAGCTACAGTGTGGCGTCTGTTTACCCCGGGTGACGCTGGCCTATGCCACCTACGGTCAGCTTTCTCCCCGGCGGGATAACTTGGTGCTGTACCCCACGTCCTTCGGAGCGCACCATTCGGATATTGATTGGCTCATTGCCCCCGATGGCATTCTCGACCCGGAACGCTGGTTTATTGTCATTCCCAATATGCTGGGCAATGGCTGTTCGACTTCGCCCAGTAATGACCCCAACTGTGGGCTGCGGGAAGATGGCTTTTGGTTTAGCCACTGGGACAATGTGCGACTGCAAGAGAGTCTCGTGCGGCAGCATTTCGGGGTTGAGCGGATTGCCCTCATCTACGGCTGGTCTATGGGGGCGCAGCAGGCCTATCACTGGGGGGCGCTGTTTCCAGAGCGGGTAGAACGGATTGCGGCTCTGTGCGGTACGGCTAAAACTACGGTTCACAACCGGCTGTTCTTGGAAAGTTTACGGGCGGCGCTGACAGCGGATGCGGCTTGGAATGGGCGGCGGTTTGTGGGGGTACCTGACCGGGGGTTTCGGGCTTTTGCCTACATCTACGCCAGTTGGGCGGTATCCCAGCCGTTTTTTAGCCAGAGGCTCTATGAGGGGTTGGGGTATGCCTCGCTGGAAGACTACCTGGTTCGTGGTTGGGAGGCCAATTATCGCCGCCGTGATCCCCATGATTTGCTGGCGATGCTCGAAACCTGGATTCGCTGTGATGTCAGTGATAACCCCATTTACCAGGGCGACTACCAGGCGGCTCTCAGAAGCATTCGTGCCCATACGTTGGTCATGGCCGGGCAAACCGATCTCTATTTCACCCCCGCAGACTGTCGGGCCGAGGCGGAATACATCCCCAATGCGATGTACAAAGAGATTCCTTCCCTGTGGGGGCATCGAGCCGGTAATCCCTACCAAAATCCGGTAGATGCGGCATTTATTCGGGATGCCATCCAGGAACTCATCCACTGTTCCTGAGTAAGGGCAGTGCAACAAATGCTACAACAGGAGTAAGATACTCTTGTCAGCGGTACCGGAGCGGGGCACCCTGATACTGACAACCGCAAGGGGAGGCGAAACCATGAAGCGGGTTTTGGCGATTATTCTAGGCGGCGGTGCTGGAACACGGCTGTATCCCTTGACCAAATTACGGGCAAAACCTGCTGTACCCCTAGCTGGGAAATACCGTTTGATTGATATTCCTGTCAGCAATTGCATTAATTCAGAGGTGCATAAAATCTAGGTTTTGACCCAGTTCAATTCCGCTTCGGGAACGTAAGGGTATCGCTGCAGTTGTCCTGTCGCCAGGTAAAAGTACGTCTTGAGCTTGCCGATCCACCAGGGAATACCACTGAGTTCCAGCAGATACTGCCGCCAATTCTGGGGCTTGCCATCCTCTAGCTCCGGGTCCTTGCCGGGACCCCTACACACGGCCCAGCCGCCCTATAACCTGTTTGAGCGCCAGATCGAAGCAGATGTCCTGCCCTACTGCCAGGCCAACGGCATTGCCACGCTAATCTACAGTCCCCTCTGCCGGGGGCTGTTGGGGGGAAGGCTGACTCCGCAAACCAAGTTTCCGCCTGGAGATCTGCGCGGCGGCATCGATCCCAAGTTTGCAGAGCCTCGCTACTCCCACTACTTGCAAGCAGCGGAAGAGCTGAGCCGGCTGGCGCGAGAGCGCTACGGCAAAACCCTGCCCCAGTTGGCGGTGCGCTGGCTCTTGGATCAGCCGGGAGTAAGTGCAATCCTGTGGGGAGCGCGCAAGCGCCAGCAGTTGGAGGACCTAGCCGGCGTGTGGGGCTGGTCGCTGGAGGCGGAGGCAATGCAGGCCATCGACGCGATCCTGCAAAGGCATGTCCCCGAACCCATCCCCCCCAGCTTCATGGCCCCCCCTGCCCGTGCTGCCTAGAGCAAGGAGTGGGGGGTAAGGCTGTCCAATGGCGCTGCAAGGGGTGATCCTAAGCTGGAGCGGTGTGGTGGCCGACGACGAGGGGCTGCACCTCCACGCCATCAACCAAGTGCTGCTGGAGGAGAACCTGCGTCCCTGGGATCTGGGATCCCGGGAGCAAAAGGAGCTCTACCGGCTGCACTATCTGGGCCGACCGGATTGGGAGCGCCTGCCGGCGCTTTGGCAAGCCCAGGGACGGGTGCTCAGCCCCAAGCAACGAGAAGAGTTGTTGCGCCGCAAGGCCCTTTACTATCAACAGGCTCTGCAGGAGCAGAAGGGATCCCTTCTTGTCCCCGGTTTGGCAGAGGCCCTAGAGAAGCTGGAGCGGCTGCAGCTCAAGGTGGGCCTAGTGAGCGGCCACGCCGCTGCTGAGGTGGAGGCTTTTTTGGAGCGCTTCCCCTGTCCAGCTCTGGCGCGGCTGACTCATGACTTTCGCTACCGCGTAACCGGCGAGGCAGGGGATCCCGCCCTATCACCGGGGCAGTTGCACCGTCTGCTTTTAGAGCGGATGGGGCTTTCCCCTCAGGAGTGCTTGAGTTTTGAAGCCACCTACGCCGGCATTCAAGCAGCTCGCTCGCAAGGGATCCCGGTCTTGGCCCTAGCCACCTTCTTCCCGCTGCACATGTTGCAGCGGCGGGCCAACTGGGCGGTGGATGGTTACCCCCAAGTGGAATGGGAGCGCCTCCAAACTTGGTTTGCCACTGGCCAAGACCGTCCTGCCGACCCTCCTGGCAAACCCTTAGCCAAAGGGCAGGGTTCTCCCTAGGGCAGGATCAGCATGCCGTCCCCAAAGGAGTAGAACCGATAACCCTCCCGGATGGCCTCTTGGTAGAGATCCAGCAAACGCTCTCGCCCGATCAAGGCTGCCACCAGCATCATCAGGCTGGAGCGGGGCAGATGAAAGTTGGTGATCAGCCCCTGCACCACCCGCCAGGAGTAGCCGGGGTAGATAAAGAGGTCGCTTTTTCCCTGCCAGGGTTGCAGGGTGCCGCAGAGGGCTGCCGTTTCCAGTGCCCGCACCACCGTTGTCCCCACGGCAATCACCCGCCTTCCCTGGGCCTGGGTTTCGCGAATAGTGGCCACCGTTTCCGCTGGCACCTTGAGCCACTCGCTGTGCAAGCGGTGGTCGGTTACTCGCTCCGCCTCCACCGGGCGGAAGGTGCCCAGGCCGATGTTGAGGGTGATGTAGGCAGTTTGGATCCCCTTTTGGGCCAGCCGCTCCAAGAGCTGGGGGGTAAAATGCAGCCCGGCGGTGGGGGCGGCCACCGAGCCCGGGTGTCTGGCCCAGACCGTTTGATAGTCTTCAGGTCGGACTCCCGCGCTTGTCGGATCAAGGGCGTGGGCAGCTTTCAGATAGGGAGGGAGCGGGATCCGCCCCACCCGCCCCAGGATCTGCTCAAAGGTATCCGCCCCTTCCCAGGTCAACTGCACCACCCGGCCACCCGTCTCCGCGTCCACGGCCAGCACTGTGGCCCCCAGTTCAGCCGGGGATCCCTGGCGATCCCAAAACCGGATTTGATCCCCCACCTTGACCCGTTTGCCTGGCCTAACCAAGACCCGCCAGATTTGCTCCTGCTTGGAGGTGTTGGCCGGGATGGGCTCCAGCAGCAAAACCTCCACCCGTGCCCCGGAAGCGTCCTTTCCCGGCAAAACCTTAGCCCCCCATAGCCGGGCTGGGATTACCTTGGTGTCGTTGAGAACCAGCAGATCCCCGGCCTGCAGGTAGTCGGGGAGGTCGCAGAAGCGGCGGTGCTCGTGCCTATCTGGGTACACCACCAGCATTCGCGCCTGATCCCGTGGCTCCACAGGGGCTTGCGCGATCCGCTCAGGGGGCAGGGAGTAGTCGTAGCTAGCCGTTAGGAGATCCGGGTTGAGCTCTCCAACGCTCCCTGGAAGAAGCTGGCCGGGTTCGGCTTGGCCAGCAGAAGCAGCCAGTAGGAAAGAATGGCTCATGGACAAACACAGCAGCACGCCTCCAGCATAGCCGACGGATGCCGGTTGCCAGAGGCTTTGTCCGGGAGGGATTGGGGGGAGGGTGTGCCACCTAGACCTTGGCCACCACCACCCGCTGGGGTTGATCCTGGTACTTGCCCTGGCGGTCGGCGTAGGTGGTCTGGCAGGGATCCCCTTCCAAGAAGAGGAGCTGCACCACCCCTTCATTGGCATACACGCGGCAGTCGGCGCTGGAAGCGTTGGAGAACTCCAAGGTGAGATAGCCCCGCCACCCCGCCTCGGCTGGGGTGAGGTTGGCGATCAGCCCTACCCGCGCGTAGGAGGACTTGCCAATGCAGATGACGGTGATGTTATCCGGGACTTGCAGCCGTTCTAGGGAGACGCCCAGGCCGTAGGAGTGGGCGGGGATGATGAAGTAGTCCCCCATCTCGTCGTGGTGCAGCTCCACAGGTTCCAGGTTTTTGGGGTTAAACCGCTTGGGATCCACCACCGTGCCGGGCACGTGGCGGAAGATCTTGAACTCCACCGGTGACAGGCGAATGTCGTAGCCGTAGGACGAGAGCCCGTAGCTCAAGACGGGCCGCATTTGGCCGTTCCACTCCACGCGGCGCACCAGCTCAGGACAAAACGGCTCGATCATCCCCCGTTGCGCTTGCTCGTAGATCCAGCGGTCGTTTTTTAACATGGCTGCAACAGGCTGCCCGACAGGCCAGAGAGTTTGGAGAAGAGAGCGCAGTCGCTGCTGGCAAGGCTACGAGCTGCTGACCCGCTAGGGATCCATTCTCGGCGGGGGGCCGCCCTCTGGGGAAGGAGGAACGAGGACTGGATCCCGCCGTGGACGTAGCTGGGTGATCAGATCGGCGCGCTCCAGGAGAGAATCCGGCATCTCCGGCCCGGTGATCACCATGTCCATCCAGACTGGGCGCTGATCGATCAAATCCAGCACCTGCGCCTCCGGGATCAGGCCCAGCTTGATGGCCAGGCCCAACTCGTCTAGCACCACCAAGCCATAACGGCCACTCCTGACCGCCTCCTGAGTAAATTGCCACAGCTCGTCCAGAGCCACCCGCTCCTCCGGCTCCAGGTGAGGCGTATCGATGCAGCGGTGCAGACGACAGCGGGCCCACTCCAGCGAGCTGCCCAGCAAAAGACGATTTTCCGGCCCCTGGTTGATCCCGCCCTTGAGAAATTGCACGATCAACACCCGCGTCCCCTGGCCGGCCAAGCGCAGTGCCTGAGCCATCACAGGAGTGAACATGCCCCGGCTGGGATGGGTGTAGAGCTGCAGGGATCCCTGGGGGATCAGCTGGGCAGAAAAGGCTCCGTCCCGCTGGAAAAAGCGGTCGCCGGCAGCAGGGTTGGCCTGGGCTGCAGGCTGTTTGATGCGGGCAACAGGAACGGCATCCTTGGGGGAGGGCATAGGATTGGGTGAGGCAGTGCGAACCACGGTTTTATCTCGTGAGGGGGCTAGGGGACAAGGCCCTTGGTCTGGGCGGCTTTGCCGAGGAACAAAAGCCCTATCCGTCACCGTTGCGGAGACGCGAAGGAGAGCCACAAGCAACTACCGCCTGCCAAGGCAAACGGCAACTGATGGGACGCAAGGCTTACAAGTGGTGGAAAACATTGACTACGGATTCCATGAAACACCACCTGTGCCTATTCGTCAACGAGTCAGTTCTGTTTCCCGTCGACACACAAATCGCCCCGAATACGGTGTTAGAAAGTATAATCCTTGCCCATCCTAGCTTTTTGCCAGGCGGAGGCGATGGGCGAGAAGAAAAGCTTTTGGATGAGATCTTAATAAAACTTCCGCCGAGGTGTAAAAGCTTAAGCGTCTAGCCATCTTGCTTAATCACGAAAATGTGCCCCAAAAAGATGCAAGCAAAAGATCACTTTTTCTAGATAAGATTAACTCTCAATACATGAGAAGGCCAATGACGGCGGCTTGCTCAACTCAATAGAAAAGAGACTTGAGGCGTCCCAGGAGCCTTGCTCGGCATAGACTATAGACTAATCCGCTTGATTGGAAGTCGAAGAACTTGTGTGCATTCCAAAGTAGTTCATTTGAGAAAGGTTGCGACCACAGAGCCAGAAGGTCTACTTTCTTAGGTCGATAAACGCAGATTGTTTACTGCCGTCATAAAGATGGTCTTTTGATAAGGTCTATCAGGATCGGCGGTTAATTGGAAAATAATGTAAAACTTATTGCAAGACCAATTTTTCGCACAGTTGGTTGTTTGATAGTTTTTCTGTTGA
This sequence comes from Thermostichus sp. MS-CIW-15, assembly GCF_054060575.1. Lineage (NCBI taxonomy): Bacteria > Bacillati > Cyanobacteriota > Cyanophyceae > Thermostichales > Thermostichaceae > Thermostichus > Thermostichus sp. MS-CIW-15. Next base: position 77,150 of record NZ_JBSSDI010000001.1, read on the forward strand.
ATTAAACTTCAGTATTTCTATATAGATTGCGTCGCTGTTTCCTGATCAAATGAATGGGAATTTCTATTGGGTTTTTGCCAACTTTATGAGGGTTCTGTAGGCAAGCAGGATCGCTGCAGACAAGGAACGGATCCGTAGCGGCTCCCGTCAGGGTTGCCGGAAAAAGCTGGGGTTGGATCCCATTTGAAGCCGGTCACTCCGCGCTCCAGATCCTTGGGTACCGATGTTGCCGGGATCCTATGGCGCAAGGGGGGCAAGGCTCTTTCTTCTCTGAGAAGCCTCCTTTAGTCTCAGAAAAGTAAGTAGAACCTTGGGGCTCTGCCTCAAGGGGCTGTCTAGGGGTGGCTTGACAACGCCTCTACGAGTTCGTTTGTGGACTGCGCCTTCAGGCAGAGGGAGTGTCAAGCTGATTAAAAGCTGATTAAAAAGTAGCCAGAAAGCAGATGGGGATCCGACGCTCGAGCCGTACATCAAAAGAACCGTATCCTGCTGCCGGAAGAGTTGTCTTGGTTTGCCGCTAGCGACTTAGGTTGGAGAAAAAACCCAAGCCATTGTGAACCCGGGGTAGGCGCCGCCGAGATCTCGTTGTATTGGGATCAGTCTCGCCGTCGGCTAGTCCGATCTCTGGCTCCAGATTGACGGCTTCTTCCCCCAGCACCAGTGTGGAAGAGCGGCCTCCATCTAGGTTCAAAGCGTGGCGACAGCCCAACTGCCGCAACAACTGCGCCATCTCCAACAGGGTGAGCCCTTGGTTTTCCTGGGCATTGCCGGCGGCCACCAGGAGCAGATCCCTGTTGTCCGGTTGCCCCTGCCGCAGACAGATGGCGCTGCGGGCAGCCTGTTGCCGGCGGAAGAGAGGCTGAAACCCCTCCAATTCGGCATCCAGGACCACCTGGCCGTCCAAGAGCAAGAGCGGCCCTGCCCCCAGAATGTGGGGGTAGGCTTCCAGCTCCAGCGGATCCACCGTCCAGTCCAGCCGGAGGCGATCTCCTGGGATCAGCTTGCCGGCTTCTAGAGCGCCCTCTAGCCCTCGTGCTGCCAGTATGTAGCCTTTGGGAGGGATCGGCACCGTCACTTTGCCGGCAACGCCTGCCGACAGGATCTGCTGCAGCCGGTCTTCTTGCACAATGAGGAGAACTTCGTCGTCCGTCTGGGTGGTGTAGGTGGATCCCCAATCAGGGGTGTACTGGGCGATCCCGGGCAGGATGTAGCCGCTGTTGATGCCGACCAAGGGGATCCGATCCCCCAAGTCGTTGCGCAGCTCTATTTGCATCCGCAGGCGGGCAAAGCGCACCGGCTCCAAGCCAGGGGGAGAATTGGCGGCGTCAAACCAGGCAATCGCCCCTCGGCCCAAGATGGGGCTGGAGATCCAGCGGCCTTCCAGGCGAATGGCCCCCAGCGGCTGGCGGGTATTGCGGTTAAAGAAGCCGCCGTTGATAGCAGCCACCGCTCCCCGTTCGCGGCTAAAAGCGGGCAGCTCCCCCAGGCCCACTAGACTGGCAGGGTCGGCCCAAATGGGGCGCAACTGGCCGGCGGCTAGGGAAACTGCCACGACGGAAACCAGGATCCGTCGATCCTCCAGCCAAACCATCCTTTGGTACAAAGGGATCCCCTCTACTACCCGCACAGGCTGCCCGTTGAGGAGCGTCTGGGCAGGGACAGGTAGGTTGCTGAGCAAGAGGAGAGCTGCCCCCGCCCAGGCCACAGCTTTGGACCAAGAGACCCACCTTGCCGGCACCACCCAAGGCGCCAAGTTGGGAAACTGCATCTGGCAGGAAGAGGGCAAGTTTTTGGCTTTGAGCAAGCTTGGCAGCTCCTATCCGCCGGCGGCAAAAGTGGCCATCAAAATCAAAGACAGCAGAATGCCCGGAAAAAGCAGCAGCACCAAGGTCAAAAACTCAGAAAGGGTCATGGGCTGAAGACGAGAAGAAGAGGCAGAGGCTACAGCTCCTAACCTAGCGATTCCGGCATCCCTTCCCATCCTCCCTTTGGGATCCCTTAACAGTTCTGAGGCTTTTCCCACCCCCTTCTGCCAGCGATATCCTGGCAAAGGGGAAGTCATCTTCGAGAGCTCTGATGGGCATCCAAGGCAGACGCATAGCCGTCGAACCCGACCACCTCCGACCCTGGTTAAAAGAGGCAGTCCTGGCGGGGGGTGGCGAACTGGTGCCGCTGGCGGAAGCGGAGGCTCTGGTGTGGGCCGATGCCTTTGACGTGCCCAAGCTCAAGCAGTGTCTTGCCGAAGGAAAGGGGATCCGCTGGGTGCAGTTGCCCTGGGCGGGCGTGGAGCCTTTTGCCCAGGCAGGGATCCTGGATCCCGCCTATGTGTGGACCTGCGGCAAGGGGGTCTATGCCCAAGCGGTGGCCGAGCATGCCCTGGCCCTCACCTTGGCCGGCCTGCGGGATCTCAAGCACCGCGCTCTGGCCCAGACTTGGCAGCCGGGATCCGGCACCAGCCTCTGGGGCAGCCGCGTGGTCATCTTCGGGGCGGGGGGCATTGCCCAGGCCCTGATCCGCTTGTTGCAGCCCTTCCAGTGTTCCGTTGAGGTGGTGCGGCGCAGGGCGGATCCCTTGCCGGGAGCCAGCCGGGTGGTGACGTTGGCGGAGCGGCAGGCAGTGCTGGCAGGAGCGGATGTGGTGATCCTGGCCTTGGCCCTCACCCCCGAGACAGAGGGGATCATCGCCTGGCCAGAGCTGGAGCAGATGGGATCCGGCTGTTGGTTGGTCAATGTGGCGCGCGGCAAACATATCGTCACCCCTGACCTGGTGGCCGCCTTGCAGGAGGGGATCATCCGGGGTGCCGCCCTGGATGTTACGGATCCAGAACCGCTGCCCGATGGACATCCCCTCTGGCGCTTGCCCAATTGCCTAATTACCCCCCACACGGCCATCACCGACGCCATGATTGTCCCTGCCCTCTCCGAGCGGGTGCGGGAAAATGTGAGCCGCTTTCGGCTGGGAGAACCCTTGCTGGGGGTGGTGGATCCGGTTCTAGGTTACTGAGCCCTCACCCTCTCCCGAGGGAAGCAGGGATCTAGGACTCGATGGGAATAGGATCCTGGGGAGGAGCCATCTCCTGGACGCGGGCGGCGATGGCCTCGGCCATCTCCTGGGTGCCCACAGGCTCCCCTTGCGCCAGGTCATAGGTGACGTATTTGCCTTCGGCAATGACCGACTGCACTGCCGCTTCTACCCTCGCGGCGGCTTCCCGCTCGCCCAGGTAGCGCAACATCATGGCCCCGGAGAGGATGAGGGCAGAGGGGTTGACCTTATTTTGGCCGGCATACTTGGGCGCTGAGCCGTGGATAGCCTCAAAAACCGCAATGCCATCGCCGATGTTGGCCCCTGGCGCCACCCCCAGCCCGCCGATCATCCCGGCGCACAGGTCGGAGATAATATCCCCATAAAGATTGGTGAGCACCAGCACATCGTAGAGCTGGGGCTTTTGCATCAGTTGCAGGCACATGTTGTCGACAATGAGATCTTCAAACTCGATGTCGGGGTACTCCTGGGCCACCTCCCGTGCCACCTGCAAAAACAGGCCGTCGGTAAACTTCATGATGTTGGCTTTGTGAACGGCCGTTACCTTTTTGCGGCCATTCTGGCGGGCGTATTCGAAGGCAAACTTGACAATGCGACGGCTGCCAAACTCCGAAATGGGTTTGATGCCAATGGCAGATCCCTCGCGGATGAACTTGCCAGAAAGACGCATCATCTCTTCGCGAGCGTGGGCTGCTTCGGGGGTGCCTCGCTCGAACTCGATCCCGGCGTAGAGATCCTCGGTGTTTTCCCGCACCACCACCAGGTCAATGTCTTGAAAGGGGCTTTTGATGCCGGGGAGGGACTTGGCCGGGCGCAGGTTGGCGTAGAGATCCAGCTCTTTGCGGATGGCTACATTGACTGAGCGAAAGCCCGTGCCTACAGGGGTGCCGATGGGCCCTTTGATGGCCACTCTGGTTTCCCGGATGGACTCCAACACCTGCGGTGGCAAAGGCGTGCCGTATTTCTCAATCACCTCTACCCCTGCTTCTACTCGGATCCACTCCAAGTCCACCCCGGTGGCCTCCAGGACTGTGGTCATTGCCCTGGTTACTTCCGGGCCAATGCCATCGCCGGGGATCAACGTTACACGATAGGCCACAAATCCTTCTCCTCCCAGGATTGACGCTGGCAGCTTGACGGGATCCCGCCTAGCGCCGGCCTTTGAGCCCGTGGGGGATCCCTGAGCTTAAACGAAGCTTAAACGACTATAAAACAGGTTGGGGCCATCCAACGCCAAGCTGCGGCAAAACTGCCGCCCCTAGAGGATCCGCAGCGGATCCACATCGAGGCTGACGCGAATCCCCTGGGGAATATGTCCAAGGGCGCGGCGCAGGTGGGTATCGATCTGGGCGCGATCCCAGGGCTGATCGGGAAGCTGTTTGAGGAGGATCTGCCAGCGGTAGCGGCCGGCAACCCGCTCCACTCGGGCCGGTCCTGGCCCCAACACCTCCGCCGGGATCCCTTGCAGGCCCTCAGCTAGGCGGCTGCAGTAGCGCTCTAACGCCTCCAGGCGGCTGCTGCTCAGGCGAATTAAAATCAACGCCCGGTAGGGCGGGTAGCCCCCCTCTTGGCGTTGGCGCAGCTCGGCCTGGACAAAGCCCTCGTAGTTGTGGGCCAGCACCGCTTGCAAGATGGGGTGCTCTGGCAAATAGGTCTGGATAATGGCCTGGCCTGGCAAGGATCCGCGGCCTGCCCGGCCCGCCACCTGGGTCAGCAGTTGAAAGGTGCGCTCGCCAGCGCGGTAGTCAGGCTGGTGCAGCAGCCCGTCGGCGGCTACCACCCCCACCAGCGTCACCTGGGGGATGTCCAGCCCTTTGGTGAGCATCTGGGTGCCCACCAGCACCTGGGCCTTGCCGCTGCGAAACTGCTCCAGCAAATCCCGGTGGGATCCCTTACGGCGGGTGGCGTCGCTGTCGTAGCGCAAAATCGCCACCTGCGGCCAGTGCTGCTGCAGCACCTCCACCACCTTCTGGGTGCCGGTGCCGAAGTGCTTGAGGTAGGGCGAGCCGCAGGCAGGACAGTGCTGGGGGTGGGGTTGGCGGGCGCCGCAGTAGTGGCAGCGCAGCTCCTGCCCGCCCTCCAGGTGAAAGGTAAGGGAGACGTCGCAGTGGGCGCAGGTGAGGACAAAGCCGCAACTGCGGCACAAGACAAAGGTACTGTGCCCCCGCCGGGGGACAAAGAGGATGGCCTGTTCCCCCCTCTTCAAAGTCTCGTGCAAAGCTTGATGCAGGCGGCGGCTGAGAATGCTGCGGTTGCCCGCCTGCAGCTCCTGGCGCATGTCCACCAGCTCCAGCCGGGGCAGGGTGGCCGGGATCCCCGCCTGGGGGATGCGCTGCGGCAAAGGGAGACGAACCCAGCGCTGCGGATCCTGCAGGTGGACCGCATAGGTTTCCACTGCCGGTGTGGCGCTGCCCAGAACTAGGGGACAGTTGGCTAGCTCAGCCCGCCACTCCGCCACCTGACGGGCGTGGTAGCAGGGCTGGGGCTGATCCTGCTTGAAGCTGTCGTCGTGCTCCTCGTCCAGAACGATGAGGCCCAGGTTGGCCAAGGGGGCAAACACCGCCGAGCGGGTGCCGATCACCACCTGGGGGACAGCAACCAACATCTGCCGCCAGAGGTCGTAGCGCTCGCCGGCTGAGAGGCCGCTGTGGTAGGTCCACACGCGGGATCCCAGCCGCGCCCGAAAGCGATCCGTCAGTTGCGGGGTAAGGCCGATCTCCGGCACCAGCACCAAGGCTGACCGCCCCTGCTGCAGCACCTGGGCAATGACTTGCAGGTACACCTCTGTCTTGCCGGAGCCGGTGACCCCATGCAGCAGAAAGCGTTGGTTTCGCCCCAGGGCTTGCTGGATGGCCGCCACTGCCTCGGCCTGGGCTGGCGTCAGAGGCTTGGGCAAATCTTTCTCCACAGGCCGCTCGGCCTCTCCCAGCCGCAGCAAGGGTCGCTCGTAGAGGTGCACCCGGCCTTTGCGGGCTAGGCTCTGCAGCACTGACCGGCTCACCCCCGCCAGGCGCTCCCACTCGACCAGCAGCAGCTCCCCCCCCTTTTGCTTGAGGATCTGCAGCGCTTTCTGCTGGGGCAAGCTCAGCCCCTCCAGCGAGTCCTCCACCAAGGTGGCCGCCTGTTGGGTTTTCACCCTGCCCCCCTGCTGCTCCTGCCAGAAGCTTTCCACCCAACCCCGCCGCTGCAGCTCCCGCAGAGCGACCTCGGCGCCAGGCACCTGCTGCTGGAGGTAACGCCAAGACAGCTCCCCTCCCTTCTCCCGCAGCAGCCGCAGCAAAGCCTGGGCAGCCGGCGAACATTCCCCTGGCGGGGATCCAACCAGGCGGATCCGCCGCTGGGAGCGGCTCAGCAAGCCCGGCGGCAAAACGGTGCGCACCACCTGGGCTAGGGGGGTGAGGTAGTAGTTGGCTACCCGCTGCAGCAGAGGCCAGAAATCCTTGGGCAGGATGCCTTTGGCCACCACCGCTTCAATCTCTCGCACCGACTGGGGATCTACTCCTGTCGGCAACTCCGAGCGCCAGCCCAGAGCCACCGCCCCCGCCACCTGTTGGCCAAAGGGAACGCTGAGGAGATCGCCCGCTTCTGGCTCCCATCCCTCTGGCACGCGGTAGGTGAAGCAGCCCCCCAAGTGGGGATGATCCACCCACACCTCCAGCCAGCGGGGAGGAGCAGGCTGCGCCACCGGATCCCTCACGGTCGGGGCAAGAACCGCGGCAGATCCACTGCCCGCTTATCAGGGCGAGCCAGCAAAGGCCGGGACTGTTCGCGTAAGCGGGACGGAGTCCATAGGGCAGACTTGGGCTTGGCGGCCTGGAGCGAAGCGAGAGACTCAGACCGTGTTGGCGTGTCGGCAGCATTGGGAGCCGCTGCACCAGCGCGAGGCGGGATGTCTATTCCCTTGCGCTCCAAAGCCGTCTTCAGGCTGAGCAGGTGCATCTGCTGCTGCTCGTACTTCTCTCTCAGGGAGCGGTTTTCTTCGGCGAGGGCGGCGCGTTCCGCCTGCAGGGCCCTCACCTGCCCCTCCAAGGCCTCTGTTTGCTCCTGCAGATGGGTGACGGCGATCTGGGCAGAGCGCAATTGCGATTGCCAGGTGGGTTGGTCGGCAAGCTGGGCCAGAGCTGCTTGGAGCCGCTGCTCCAGATCGCCGAGGCGCTGCTGGGCCTGGGCGTACCGTTCCTCCAGACGGCGGTGCTCCTGCTGCCAATGGGCAATTTCCGCCTGCGCTTGGGCGAGGGCAGCTTGCAGCGCTTCGACCTGGGCTTGCCACTGCTGTTGCTGCTCCCGGGAGTCCTGACGCCATTGCTCTTGCTGAGCTTGCAAAGCGGCCAGTTGCGCCTGGGCATCGGCCAGCGCCGCTTCCAATTCCTGCCGTTGTTCCTGCCAGCGCTGCTCCGCTTCCGCCTCTGTCTCGGCATAGCCCGCCAGACGCGCCTCGAGATGTTCCCGCTGTTCTTGCCAGGCTGCCCGTTGGTCGTTGTACAGAGCCCGCAGGCTGTTCAGCTCCGCCTGAGTTTCTGCAATTTGGGTGCGGGCCAACGAAAGCTCTGCCTTGAAACGCTGCAACATCTCCACCCGTTTTTCCGCCAGGTCTTGAGCTTCCACCAGAGAAGCCTGTAGCTCCTGCTGACGGTGTTCCCACTGACGGCGCTCCTGAGCATGGGCCAGCCGTAGCTGCTCGATCTGCTCCTGTAGGGCTTCGATATCTTGGCGCTGCCGCTCGTTGAGGCGTTGCCGCGCCGCCAGCTGAGCTTCCTGCTCCGAGAGCTGAACTTTTTGCTCTGTCAAAGTCTGTTGCAACTGGCGCAGGGCATGTTCCCGCTCCTGCAGCGCCTTTTCTTGCTCGGCCACCTTCTGGCGCAGGGCTCGGCATTCGGCTTCCCAAGCAGCGTCTGCAGGCGTTTGGGCTTTCAATTGCAAGAGCTCTATCTGCTGTTGCTGCTTGCGAGACTGCAGTTCCCTCTCGGCCAGTTGACTGTGCAGCGCCTCTACTTCAGCTTGTAGCTTTTCCTGAAGGGCACGCCGCTCCTGCAGCTCCGCTTCGGCTTCGAGTAGCCGAGCCTCCAACTGCTGCCGCTGCCTCAGGGCCGAATGCCGCTCTGGATTGGGATCCGATTCCGTTCGCGTAAGCGGGACGGAGTCCTTGGCCGACTGGCCGGCTTGAGCTTCGGGAAAGGTGGGATCCGAGTCGCCTGAGGAGGGAGCACGCATAGGTTAAAGCGAAGATGAAGAAGGGGAGGTACAGGATAAAGTTCCCTGCAGTATAGAGAAGTTTTCCGGTGGGTTCAAGCCAGGGGAGGGATCTTGTAAGGTTTCTTTCCGATTCCGAGGCCTGTTGGCCGCCCTTCTTGTCTTGGGGGCTCCTCATCAGGGAGTTGAGCTGGCAGCGGAACCTCTGTTTGGCCGTTTTTTCGCCAGAAGACGTCTCCCTTCCCCCCAGAGGTCAGCTGCGGCCTGGGGTTGCCTTGAGAGCTTGCTACGATTGCCCCCCTTGCTTCACCCGCAGTACACACTATCGCTGCCCGGGATCCCTCCAGCCTGCCACCACCAATAGTTTGCACCATTTTTTATTTAGTTGCACCCTATAATTCGGCGGCGTTTTAGAGCATCTTTGTCCAATGGCAGGGGCCCTTCGCCCAGGGATCGGCGCAGATCTGCAAGGGATTGAGGCAGCGTCAGCTAGAAGCCGCAGGAGCCCCGCTCCGTACCCCCTTCCCCCCGTATACGGGGAAAGGGGGGCGACCATGGCCGGGTTGCCTCACGGCGGCTCAGATACCTCCCGCAAGGCGGGGATCCCATGGCCGAAGCCGTCTCCTCCGGTCGGAGGGAAGGAGTGACCATTTGCTGGGCCTCGGATGCTATCAGGCCAATGGAGCTTAGCGGACTCGAACCGCTGACCCCTTCAATGCCATTGAAGTGCTCTACCAACTGAGCTAAAGCCCCAAGATGCAGCCTTCCGGCAAGAGCCTAGGCAATTGATTTATGCCCGCTCCAGACTACAATTTTAGCCTGTAGAAGCTGCTTTGGCGGTGAAAAGTACGGGAATCTATCCTAAATAGACGGGAGATCCTTGTCAAGAGTTGGGTTGGAGCGTCCACTTGCAAAAGTGGAGATTGGATCCACCTGGCTCCTGCCCTCTGTTGCAGGAGCTTGCCGGGTGATAGAACGGAGTCAGCGACATTGGGGGGCTTGTGACACAGGGATCTCAGCTTAACCGCCTTTTGGCCGCTTCCTTGCTGGTGGTCTGCCTGATTGCGGCTGTTATTGGCGGCACACGACCTGCCGCAGAGTCGGTTCGGGGTGGCGTCGGGCTAGAGGCCCCTCGAGGGGCGAATCGCATTGAGGTGGTTACCATCGAGGGAACGATAGGAGGGCCACGGGGCTCGACTTTGGTAGGTTTGCCCACCTCTCCCTTAGATCAGTTGCGGGAAGCTGTCGAGGATCGCGCCGTCAAGGCTGTATTGCTGCGCATCAACAGCCCGGGCGGGGCTGTGGGATCCAGCCAGGAGCTCTACCGCGCCGTCACGGCTCTGCGGGAAGCCGGCAAGCCGGTGATTGCCGTCATGGAAGACGTTGCCGCCAGCGGCGGCTACTATGTAGCCAGTGCTGCCGACAAGATCTACGCCAACCCGGGCACCCTGACCGGCAGCATAGGGGTGATCATCAGCGGCCTCAACTTTGGCAAACTGCTCGACAACTACGGCATAGAGCCGCAGACCTTCAAAACCGGCGAGTACAAAGACATTCTTTCCCCTTTCCGGGCTGCCACCCCCCAAGAGCAACGTCTGCTGCAAGAGTTGGTGGAGGATACCCTCGACCAGTTCGTTCGCGATGTGGCCCGCGGACGCCAGCGCTTGCCGGACAAAGGGGCAGAAAAGGTGCTGGATGCGGAGATGATCGCCCGACGGCAAAGCTTGGATGAGGCGCGGGTGCGCCAGTTGGCCGATGGGCGCATCTTCACCGGGGCGCAGGCTGTGGAGTTGGGCCTGGTAGATGCCCTGGGAGGATATGCCGAAGCCGTGGAAGATCTGCGGCGCATGACCGGGGATCCCTCTTTGTCGCCAGCAACGGCGAGAGATCCCTTCCAACGCGCCCTGCAGCGACTATTGAGCCAAGGACTGCCTCCGCAAGGGCAAAATCTCTGGCCCGCTCGACTGTTGGGGAGCCACGAGGTGGCCGGGATCCCGGAAGTGCCGCTGCTGTGGATGGCGCCCGGGTGGACTTTGCGCTAAACCTGACAGTGATCATAGGCTTGGTGTGAGGGGTGAAGCTGTGGATCACACGCCGGACGACGCTTCTGCGCTGGCGACGGCAGGGCATAGCCCCCTGGCCACGGCGTCCGCCTCGTGGACCCAGAGCCAGGGATCCCAGGGAGCGGATCCCGTCGGCGAGACGGGGTTCTGGCCGGATTTCAACCCAGAGCTGGAGCTGCTGACCAGCCGGGCATGGGTGGAAATTGACGCAGCCCAATTGCGAGAAAATCTGCGTCTGTTGCAGGCGCGCCTGTCGCCAGACACTGAGATCTGGGCAGTGGTCAAGGCCAATGCCTACGGCCATGGAGCTCGCTTGGTGGCTCCCATAGCCCTCGCTGCCGGTGCCAAGGGGTTGTGTGTGGCCACCCTGGCAGAAGGGATCGAGCTGCGGCAGGCCGGCCTCCAGGCCCCGATTTTGGTGTTGGGGGCTTTGAATACCTGGGCCGAGCTGCAGCAGGCCATGGCTGCGCGGCTGGAGGTCAGCCTCACCCGGGCCGAGCAGATCCCCGTGATGCGCCAGGTGGCCCGTTGGGCCGGGCGGCCTGTTCCTGTCCACGTCAACGTCGATACGGGCATGACCCGCCTGGGGATTCCCTGGCAAGAGGCCGCCGCCGTGTGGGGGCAGATCTGCCGGATCCCCGAGCTGGAAGGCTGTAGCCTGTTTTCCCACTTCGCAACGGCAGATGAGCCCGATTCTCCGGTGATGGCCCAGCAAGAGGCCCGCTTCGCCCAGGTGGTGGAGCAGATCCGCCAGGCCGGGGATCCCCTGCCCCCCCTGCATCTGGATAACTCCGCCGGCGCCCTAACCCATCTCCACTATCCCCGCGTGCGGTTGGGGCTGGCCCTCTACGGCTTGTCTCCTGCCCCGCACCTGCAGGTGCGGGGGTTGCGGCCGATCCTGCGCCTCAAAGCGCGGTTGACCCACATCCAAACCGTACCCGCCCACACCGGCGTCAGCTATGGCCATCGCTACGTCACTTCTCGCCCCAGTCGCATTGCCACACTGGCCATCGGCTATGCCGACGGGATCCCACGGCGGCTTTCCGGCTGGCTGCGGGGGTGGGTGCGCGGCAGCCTGATCCAGCAGGTGGGCACGATCACGATGGATCAGTGCATGTGGGATGTCACCGAGAGGCCGGATATTCAGGTGGGTGATGTGGTGGAGCTGCTGGGCCCCCATCTGGCGAGTGCGGGTTTCTCAATCCAGGATTGGGCGGATCAGTTGGGCACCATTTCCTATGAACTGCTGTGCGGACTTTCTGCCCGCCTGCCGAGAGTGCTGGTCAACGTGCTCGGGGAAGCTAGCTGACGTTGACGCTATGGCACGTTTTTGTTGGGCGGTTTATGGTAGCAGCAAATGCAGGCGAGGTTTTAAGCGTGGGTTCGGATCCCTACCTCCCCCCTCAATTCTGGTAGAGGGGCTAGCAAGTGAGAACTGACTCCCGCCAGCAGAGGAGTTGGGGTGAAATTGTAGCTGGCCGCGTCGGCGCCTGGGGGTTTGCGGTCACTTCTCTTCCTGTTGAGCTAGAAACCGCAGGAGCCCCCTATATCCCCCCGCCCCCCTGCCCCCCGTATACAGGGGGTTGGGGGGCGGTCGGAGTCGGGTAGTTTACGTAGGGTAGCTTTTCCTGACTTGTCAAGTAGTGAAGGATATAGCAGCCTCAGAAGTAAGCCGAGAACCGTCCTGTTTTTGGGAAAATGAGGACTGGCGGCGGGATCAGTGACATCGGGAGGCAGCCATGGAGGCACGCAAACCTCTGAAGAGGTTGGAAAATCAGATGGAGCGGGCTGTTCTGGAGATGGTGAACGAGCTGCTGCTCCTGGAAAGCCAGCAGCGCTACTGCTCCTGTGAGAGATTCTGTCACGATGCCGCCGCCTTGGCCCTCAACAACCTCCAGCCCCGCTACACCACCAGTTTTGAAGGCTCCATATACACCCTGGAAGCCATCCAAGCAGATCAAGAGTTGCAGAGCCTGATTCGGCGGGAGGTGGGGAAGGCTATGGAGATAGTGGCGGCAAATCCCCGTTGCCCAGAGCCTGATTGCCCGCTGCAGCGCAACGTCGAGGCAGTAGAGTTAGAGCTGGCTCCTAGCGACACTCGCAAACAAAACTAAAGAATGGCTTTAATCGTCTCCTCTGCGCCGGTAGCCTTCCTCGGCCCTGTTGGAACCTACACGGAGTTGGCCGCTCTGCTCGCCTGTCCCGAGCAGCCCCATCTCCATAGCCAGGGATCCCACCCCTTGGTGCCCTACCCCACCATTAGCGCCTGCTTGGCAGCCGTGGCTGCGGGCGAGCAAGAATGGGCGGTGGTGCCGGTGGAGAACTCCGTTGAGGGCGGGGTCTCGATGACCTTGGATGCCCTCTGGCAACTGGAGGGGCTGAGCATTCGCCAGGCGCTGATCCTGCCCATCCGCCATGCCCTCATCGGCTGCGCCTCCCGGCTGGAGCAGATCGAGCAGGTCTATTCCCATCCGCAAGCCTTGGCCCAATGTCAGGCTTGGCTGGGATCCCATCTGCCCCGGGCGACCTTGATTCCAACCCGCTCCACCACCGAAGAATTGGAGCGGCTGCGAGCGCAGCCCAACGCTGCCGTCATTGCTTCAGAGCGGGCCGCTGAGCTCTACCAACTGCCGGTTTTGGCCTGTCCCATCAACGACCACCCGGATAACTGCACCCGCTTTTGGGTGGTGGGCCGTCGCCGTTCCTCGCCAGGGGGATCCCATACTTCCTTGGCCTTCAGCCTGCCCCACAATGTGCCAGGGGCGCTGCTAAAGCCGCTGCAAGTCTTTGCAGAGCGGGGCCTCAATATGTCGCGCATTGAGTCGCGCCCCACCAAGAAATCGGCGGGGACCTATGTCTTTTTTGTCGATCTGGAGAATCCGGTCGGCCAACCCTATCTGGATGCAGAGGTAATCGCTGCCCTGGAAGCGATCGCAGAAACCCTGAAGCTTTTCGGCAGCTACCCCGTCCACGACCTCAGCAAGCCGAGCGAGCGTCGTCCTTGCAACTCAGAATAGGACAGGCCGGCCAGGCCCGACTTGCTATCTGCGGGGATCCCGAAGCCTTTCCCTCCCCTCTTAGACCCAGATACGCTAAAAGAATAGGGGAGGGTGAGGCGTCGAAGTTGGGAATTGCTACTGGTTGTCCAGGGCTTGGTAGTCCTGCCAGGCTTGCCAAAAAACGTAGAGGGAAAGCCCGGCGAGAAAGGTTCGAAAAAGCAGGCCGACGATCTCATCCGGCAGCTTGGGCAGGGTGCGGGTGCTGATCTGGACGCCGACCAACCCACCTGCACCCAGGATCAGGCCCGGGATCCAGAGCACATTCTGGCGGATGGTGCCATCTCCAAAGCCGAGCGCGTTCGCCATCCAGTTGCCCAGGCCCGCATGGCTGAGGGTAGCAGCAGTTGCCGTGAGAACAATTGCCCCCAAGCTGGTTTGGATGGCCACCTTGAGGGTTTCTCGCAACAGCAGGATCTGCAAGGGCACCAGGATGACGCCACCGCCGATGCCGAAAAGCCCCGCCAACAAGCCGGCAGCGCCACCGGTGAGGGTGCGGGCCAGCCACCGCGGCATCTGCCCCTCGGCAGCAGGGCGGTCGCGGAGTTCTCCAGCGTCGTCCGTCCCCCCGGCAGCAACCCCTGGCCTCTCCAACGCTTGGGCGTGGGCGACCACGGTTTTGCGCAGCTCCACCAGGTAAATGTTCGCCAGCAACAGCACCCCAAAGGCCGCTAGTAGCAGATAGCCGGGCAGGCGACTGGCGAGGATCGCCCCAACCTGCGCCGTAAACAGAGCCGGGATCCCCAGCAAAATTACCCGTTTGGGATCCAGCATCCCCATGCGCCAGTTTTGGATGCTGCCGGCCAAGGAGGTGAGGAGAATGGAAAAGTTGCTGGTGGCCACCGCCTGCAGCGGCGGGATCCCCAAGCTCACCTGCAAGGGCACCAAGATCGTCCCGCCGCCAATGCCCAAAAAACCGGCCAGGATCCCTGCCGCCAGGCCGCCGATTGCTAAGGCCAACCCCTCTTCTACCACGATTGCCCGACCTTGCCTCTCCACAAAGCCTCTGCCCTCCTCGCCCTCCCCACCCATGACCGGCTGGCAGAAGATACCACCTGCCCCCGCCTGGAGGCCGGCGGCAAAGCTAAGACAAAAAGCTGCGGCAGGGTTTGGCCTCCCTCCAGGCGCATCCATCTAAGGCGATCCGCTCCACCTCGGAAGCCAACTTCAAGGCCTTCAGGGCCTGCTCCCCGCCCACCGACGGCTGGCTGCCCCCCCGCACACAGTTGATAAAGTGCTCCAGCTCGGCGTGGAGCTTGTCAATGGGTTCGATGTGAACCTTCTCGATGAGGCAGTCCCGCTGGTAGGACACCTGGCCGTAGTCGCTGCTGCTGGATCCCTGGCGATAGATGGAGATCTCGTTGTGCAAAAAATCGGCTTCCACCAGGGCATTTTTGCAGTGGACGGCAATTTTGCGCACCTTGCGATGGGTAACCTTGCTGGCCGTGAGGGTGGCGATGGCACCGTTGGCAAAGGTGAGGGTGGCAGTGACGTAGTCCAGGTAGCCCAGCTTGGAGGCCCGGTTGCCGCTGGCGGTAATTTGGGTTACTGGGGAGGGGATCAGCTCCAGCAACAGGTCGATGTCGTGGATCATCAGGTCGAACACCACCGACACGTCGCTGGCCCGGTCAGAGTAAGGGCTGAGGCGGTGGGCCTCGAAGGCCAGCGGCTCTTCGCTTTGCAAAACTTGGCCCAGCTTTTGAAAAACGGGGCTGAAACGCTCGATGTGCCCCACCTGCAAAATGCAATTGCAATCGGCAGCGCGGTTCACCAGGGATTCTGCCTCAGCGATGCTGGCGGCAATGGGCTTTTCGATCAGCACATGGACCCCCGCCTCCAGGCAGGCGATGCCCACCTCGTGGTGCAAAACCGTCGGCACGGCGATGGCTACTGCCGCTACGTGGGGCAGCAGGTCGCGGTAATCCTCGTAGAAGTGAACGCGGTGGCGGCTGGCCACATCCAAACCCCGCTCCACATTGATATCGGCTACCCCTACGACCTGCACATCCTTCATCAAGCTGAAGACGCGGGCGTGGTGCTGGCCCATGTTGCCGACTCCAATGACGCCCACAGGCACCGGCTGCCCGGGGTAACGGCGGGGAGAGTTGGCAGGACGCGGGCAGGATCGAGCCATAGGTTTCCACTACCTCCACCACAAGCGCTTGACAAACCGCACCCCGCCTTTGGGCAACGAAGCGCAGCTACTCCTGAAACAAACTGCACAAAGCTTACCATGCCCTCCTCAAATCCAGTTCAAGCCGGGAATGGGCGGCAGGCGCAGGGGGGCCCGCTCGCAGGCTTGGGGACTGAAGCAGAATAGGGGCACAGGGGTGGGTCGGAACCACATGCGGGCATAAAATCCGCCGGGGCTGAGGGGAAGGCCAAACCAAACAGGGAAAAAGAAGAGAAAAGACGCCAAAACCAAGGCTACTGCCGTGATGCTCGCCCCGCGCCAGAAGCGGCGATAGCTCTGCCAGCCCAGCAGCACCAGCCAGGCCAGGGCCAGGGTGCTAAATGCCAGAGCGCTCATGTAGTGGTAGATGAAAACGCAGCGGCTGACGATAAACCAGGGCAGGTAGTTGGCCGCATAGCCAATTAAGATAAAGGCTTCCACGCCATGGAAGCGGCGGATCCCCCGCCAGACCAGCACCAGGATGGATCCCGTCCCCAGCCACCACAGCCAGGGATTGCCCAGGCCGTGGACCACTCGCCACAGGTCGCCCTGCGCGGCGAAGTAGTAGCCCACCGGGCGGCCCATAATCGGCCAAGACCAGGCTCCTGCCGAGGCCAAGGGGGTGGTCAGCCAAGGGCGCAGCGCCGGGAACCAGGCCACCAGGGATCGCAAACTGGTGGAGCAGTAGGGGTGAACGGGGGTGTTTTCGTCCACCACGAGATCGGCATGCAGGTGCCCGCTGTAAACCGCCTGATTGATGAGCACTAGAGAGCGAAAGTAATTCTGGATCCCAGTCCAGCTCCAACCCAGGGCTAGCCCCTGCTGCGGGTTGAGCTGCAGGTGGGGGATCCACTGGATGGCGTAGAAAGCCAGCGGCGCAAGGACAAAGCAAAAGGCATAGTGCCACCAGCGCAGGTGGCGGATTTGGATCAAAATGCCCAGACGCGGGATCCACTGCGGGCGCAGCCAGACCACCGCCCAAACAAGGATCCCCAACAGGGCAAACATGAAGGCAAACCAGAGGCCGTTCCACTTCACGGAAGCCGCCGCCCCCAGGAGGATCCCCGAGCCGGTCAGGTGAACGGCCCGTTGCCAACCGCGGCGTTCCAGCCCGCTTAGCAGCAGAATGGTGGCCGCCAGGCCAAAAGCCACCAGGTACACGTTAATCAGGCCAAAGCGGGACTCCACCAGAAACACCCCGTCCGTGAGCAGCAGGGCCCCACTCAACAGGGCAAAGCCCACGTGATAGGTGAGGCGGTAGGCCAAGCCGGTCAGCAAGAGCGGGATCAGGGATCCGCACAAGGCGGTGGCCAGGCGAAAGCCCCACTCGTTGCGGCCAAAAAGCTGGATACTGAGGGCGATGAAGTACTTCCCCAGCGGCGGATGCACGTCGTAGAGGGGCTCGCCGTCGAGATAGTTCTGGGCGAACTTGGGAAAGTACACCTCGTCGAACACCGGCGCCGGCAACTCGGCCAGTCGCCACAGGCGCAGCCCCAGGCCCACCAGAAAGATGGCGAGCGCTCCCCCCAGCAGCCAGCGGCGGGATCCCTCCGGCCAAATCCCGACCAAGGCAGAAGCGGACGAGGAAGTGGCGAGCTCTGCTGCAGCGGGAGGATCGCCGGATCCCACTCCACCAACGCCCTCGGAAGACGCTGGCGACAGCTCATCTCCTTCCGGGCCTAGATCTCGATCTTCGGCAAGAGGGTTGGGTTCGGAACTCATGGGCAGCAGCCAACAACAAACGGCGAGGATCCCCAGTGTTACTTTAGCCCCTGCTCCCCTTCTTTGGACTTCCCTAGAAGAGCTGGAGGATCTCGAGAACAGCCATTTGCTCCGACTTTGCGGGGCATAGGGCTGACAGCGGCTGCTTGGAACCCCCACTTCTGGGGCTACGGGAGGGGGCGAGCTCTAGGGAGTGGGTGTAGGGGTGGGGATGACCAGCTCCACCGCTGTATCCAGGCGCGAGGGCGGGGGTGGGGCCTCGCCTGGGGCCAGTTCTAGGTAGGAGGCCAGGGGGTGATTGGCTTGCCAGCGGGATCCGATTTCGGCGGCGATTTGGGTGACCTGGATTTGGTAGAGCTGCGCCAGCTCAGCGGCGTTGAGGTTGCCCCGCTCCACCTGGTCGCGGCTGGCCTCCGCCAATACCTCCGCCACGAGGTTGCCCTGCTCGTCAAACCGCCACAGCTCTAGGCGGCTGCGGGAGCGCAGGCTCACCTCCGTGGGCGAGGCCGGGCGGGTGAGGACATCGACGCGGGCGATGACGATGGCCTCCAGGCCTAGGTAATCGAAAAACTGGCCTACCGCTTCCGGCTTGCGGCGATCCCACTCAAACAGCTCGTAGATCGGCCAGCCCACCTGGCGCAGAATCGGCTGCAGGCGGCGGTTGTCCAGGGGCACCACCTTCTCGCTATTGGGGATCAGGCCCAGGCGCACTGCCTCCATGGCCAGGCGCTGGCCTAAAAGCTGGGTGTGCTCCAGTCCTCCCACTCCCAAAACGCCGAGGCGACGCCGGGGTTGGGGCCGGATGGGCACCTGCAAAACCACATCTACAGGGGTGGTCAGGCCCGCCTGCAGCAGGATCTCATGTTGCACTATTTCGTAGTCGGGGTGCCATACGGTCAACATCCAACGTCCGGCAGGAGCCTGGTTGAGCTCAAACGCCCCCTGCTCGTCCGTTTGGATCGGCTGATCGAGGTTCTCCAAGCCCTCCAACTGCACCTGCGCCCCGGCCACCGGCTGACCCAGGCTGTTGCTCACCTGGCCCACCAGCCGCGCCTGGGATCCCGCTTGATCTCTGTTATGAGAAGGAAACAGCGGCGTGAAACGGGGAAGGGGGGTGGCCGGCGCCTGGGCCAGCGCTCCTGGAGTCAGTGCCAGCCAGCACCAGAGAGCCAGACTGCCCAAGCGGACCCTGCGCCGCAGCGAAGTGAGGAAGAAGAAAGGCATGGCGACATCCCCTAATCGCAGTGGGTTCTGGAGAGACAAAATCCTGCTGCAGGGATCCTCACCCCGCAAAGGGATTGTTGGCCTGCCATTGTTGGATAAAGACGGGCACCATGTTGCGCACCTGCAGCCGAAACAGGCCCGCCGCCGCATCTTCAAACAGCGGATCCCCGCCCACGTCGTCCCGGCCATAGGCCTCGTAGTAGCGAGCCCGATCCCCCGGTCGATCCCGCTGCAAGTCCACCACCACCACCACCCCGCGGCTGCGCAACTGGTTGGGGGTGAAATTGGGAATTTCCACCGGCACCGTCGGCGCCAGAAAGCGCAAGGCCGTATTCAGCAGCGGGCTGCCCTGGCGGTTGTAATCCCGCGAGATCTGCAGGTGAGTCAAGAGGATGTAGCGCAAGCCCAGGGCATCGCCAACGGCCTTCAGCTTGGCCAAGTCGGCGGTGTAGCGCTCATCCCGATCCAAGAGTGTCAGATCCTGGACGAGGGGCAAAAGCGGCTCAAAGCGGGGATCCGGCCCCAGTGGCCCCTTGAGGAGGATCACGGGTCGCTGCGGCTGTAACTCCTTCAGGGCCAGGCTGAGGTGGCGGGCCAGCTCATCCGAGTAAACCGGCTCATCCGGCAACAGGCCAATGCCCTCCGGCTGGCGGGCCGGCTGCCCCGGCGGCAGGCGAATATCTTGGCTGGATACAAAACCGGCCCGCACCTCCACCTGGGTGCTGGTGGGCGGAAACCCCGGCACCTCCACATCCACCAGGTACAGCCCCGCCGGCAGTTCCGGCAGGACATAGGTGCCGTCGGCGGCGATGCGAACCGTCTGCTGGGGTTGGGTAGAGGTGGCGGCCAGGCGCAAAACCCCCGTCTGGACGGGTTGGCCGGCAATGTCCAGCACCCGCCCCGTCACCACCCCGCGGTTGCCTGAAGAGGGGATCTGGGCCTCGGTCTCGCGCTCGCCAACTTGAGCCTCAATATCCACCAGACGCCGCACAGCCGGGATCCCTGCCGCCACCACCCACAGATCCCGATCGCCCAGCCTCACCAAACCCGTTGGCTGCCCCTCCAGCCGCAGCGAGGCGGCCAATCGCCCCGCCTCCAGATCCACGATTTGCAGGCGGTCGCTGTTGCGGGAGGTCACGTAGGCCCAGCGGCCATCGGGAGAAAGGGCCAGCCGCGTCGGTCGCCAATCCAAGCCAATCCGCTGCAGAGCCTCGCCGCTGCGATCCAGATCCAGCACCGTCAGATCTTGGCTGCCCGAGTTGAGCACCACCAGGCGCTGCCGTTGCGCATCTAGGACCATGGCTTCCGGCGTGTTGCCGCCGCGCCAGCGGGCCAGCAGCTCTCCATTGTCGGGGTTGACCACCAGCAGGCTGAGGGGATCCTCCCCAGCCAGGCCGACAAACAGGGATCCCCGCTCTGGGGCATAGGCCAAAGCCAAAGGTGGCCCCGGCAGCGGCAAGTTGCGGGCCTGCGGCGGCTCCGATCCATGCCGTTGGCGGTTCGGAGCGGGAATCACCGCCAAGCTTTGGGCGGCGGGCAGGGAGGCGAAAACCCGCCCCCTGGCCGCATCCACAGCCATGTCCAGAACCCCCGCCGGCAGCCCGTAGGCCTGCAGCAGCTCTCCGGTGAGCAGATCGAGGGCCACCACCCCAGGAGCATGGGGGCCGGCGGCATAGACCACCTGCCGTGCCGCATCCACCCGCACCACGCCGGGGGCAAACCCCACCGCCACCTGCCACAAGGGATCCCCGCTCGCCCCATCCAGCAGCGCCACTGCCTGCGCTTCCAACAGTCCCACCGCCAGCCAGCCCCGCTCCGGCACCGCATCGAGGCAATCGGCAGAGCTGGGCAAGGGCAACAGCCAATCCCCCTCTGTCCTCAGTTCATTCCCGTCCGCCGAGAGGTTCCCCCCAGAAGCGGGAGAGCCTGTTTCCGGCGAAGAGATCCCTTGCCCCAACACGGGGGATCCCAAGCCCAGCACGCCGCTCATCAGCACAACCAGCCATTGCCAGCGCATCGCCTTCTTCGCTCCTCAACCGCGCCTGCTCTGCTTCTGCGCCCAACCAGCATAGCCAACCTGCTCGCCCTTCCCTATTGGATTCACGTCAGAAAACCCAAACAATTTTTGACAGTCTGCCGCGGCGACCTTAGAATGGATATTCGCTGGTTTCGTCAGGATAAACCATGAAGGTGCGGCCCTCCGTCCGTCGAATCTGCGAAAAGTGCCGAGTCATCCGCCGCCATGGCCGGGTGATGGTGATTTGCCCTGCCAACCCCAAGCACAAGCAGCGGCAGGGGTAGAGGGGCGGATGGAGGAGTGCGCCCGACGGTGGGGAACAGATCCAAACGGCCCTGCTGCCGCCGCGGAAGATCAAGCAACCCCTCTCTTGGCGAGAGGAGACTCTGGGTTCCTCACCTCAACAGCGACGTCTTCCGGCCAAAGCTCCACGCCGCCAACCTCGGCCTGGCCTATGGAGCAAGTTTATCTAAGTTTGTTTGAAAGGTACCACCGACCATGGCACGGATTGCGGGAGTTGACATCCCACGCGACAAGCGAGTCGAGATCGCCCTCACCTACATCTACGGCATTGGGCTGACCCGCTCCCGCCAAATTTTGGCGAAGACCGGCATCAACCCCGATACCCGCACCCGCGACCTTACCGACGCCGAGGTGGCCGCCTTGAGGGCAGTGGTAGAAGGCGAGTACCAGGTGGAGGGAGATCTGCGCCGGCAGGAGGCGATGAACATTAAGCGGCTGATCGACATCGGCACCCATCGGGGCCGCCGCCATCGTCTGAACCTGCCTGTGCGTGGCCAGCGCACCCGCACCAACGCCCGCACCCGCAAGGGGGTCAGGAAGACGGTGGCCGGCAAGAAGAAAGCTCCCGCCAAGAAGTAGTGGCGCGGCTGGGGCGGCGGGCAGAGTTTCCCACCCTCTCCAAACTGCAAAACG
This sequence comes from Thermostichus sp. MS-CIW-15, assembly GCF_054060575.1. NCBI lineage: Bacteria > Bacillati > Cyanobacteriota > Cyanophyceae > Thermostichales > Thermostichaceae > Thermostichus > Thermostichus sp. MS-CIW-15. Next base: position 98,573 of record NZ_JBSSDI010000001.1, read on the forward strand.
GGATGTAAACAGTTGTTCAAAGGACGCACAGGTCATGGCTCGGCAGCAACGGCGCGGACGCAAGGTCAAGAAGAATGTCCCCAACGGTGTGGCCTACATTCAGTCCACCTTCAACAACACCATCGTCACCATCACGGATCCCAATGGCGACGTGGTGTCTTGGGCCTCCGCAGGTTCTACGGGGTTCAAGGGCGCCAAGAAAGGCACCCCCTTTGCAGCCCAAATGGCGGCAGAGAGCGCAGCGCGTCAGGCCATGGAGAACGGCATGCGCCAGATTGAGGTAATGGTGAGTGGCCCTGGCGCCGGTCGGGAAACCGCCATTCGCGCTCTGCAGGCCACTGGTCTAGAAATCACCCTGATTCGAGATATCACTCCCATTCCCCACAACGGCTGCCGTCCCCCCAAGCGGCGGCGCGTCTAAAGGGATCCCCAGGGCGGGCCAAGCGCTGGCGACAGGCTTGCCCTCCTGCAGGATGTGAGGCATGGCCTCCAGTCTTCTAAGTTCTCCAAACAGATGTTGAGCCAGACGGACGGGGCTACTCTATGATGCAGACCAGCCGAACCCTCCACAATCTGGGCAGCAAAGCCGCTTCTAGTGCTGCTCCCTACCAGACCGAGTGCGTCGAATCCCATCAGGAAGCCAATGGCGTTCACTACGGCAAATTTGCCCTGGGGCCACTGGAGCGGGGTCAAGGGATCACGGTGGGCAACGCCCTGCGGCGGGTGTTGCTCTCCAACCTAGAAGGGACGGCAGTAACCGCTGTACGCATTGCCGGGGTGACCCACGAGTTTTCCACGGTGCCGGGGGTGCGGGAAGACGTGATGGAGATCCTACTCAACATGAAGGAGCTGGTGCTGCGCTCCAACGCTCCCGACACGCAGGTGGGCCGTTTGGTGGCACAAGGGCCGGGAGAGGTGACCGCCGAGAAGCTGCAATTGCCCAGCGAGGTGGAAGTGATCAACCCCCGCCATCACATTGCCACCTTGGCGGAAGGGGCGATCCTGGAAATGGAGTTCATGATTGGCCGCGGACGTGGCTACCGTGCCGTCGATTACTCCGACAGCAAATCGATGGCCATCGACTTTCTCCAGATCGACTCCGTCTTCATGCCGGTGCGCAAAGTCAACTACACCGTTGAGGCGGCGCGGGTGGGACAATCTCTGGAAAAAGATCGCCTAATTTTGGAGATTTGGACCAACGGCAGCCTCACCCCCCAGGAGGCCCTCAGCCAGGCGGCTCGCATTTTGGTGGGCCTGTTCTCGCCGCTGCAGGAGGTCAGCTTCGACACCCCGCCAGAGCCCCGGCAAGCTGAGGATAACCAGAAGAACCAGATCCCCATCGAAGAGCTGCAGCTCTCGGTACGGGCTTACAACTGCCTGAAGCGCGCTCAAATCAATACGGTGGCGGATCTATTGGTTTATACCGAAGAGGATTTGCTGGAGATCAAAAACTTCGGCCAAAAATCCGCGGAAGAGGTGGTGCAAGCTTTGAAGAACCGCCTAGGCCTAACCTTGCCCCGCGAAAGGAGCAAGACGTAGAGCCTTGCCGGCTCGCTGCGGCAAAACCGGTCAACATCTCCACAGGACACAAGATAAAAGGCAGAGGCTACTATGCGTCACCGCCGTCGTACCCCTCACCTCAACAAGCCCGCCGACCAGCGCAAGGCCCTGATGCGGGCGCTGACCACGGCCCTGCTGCGGGAAGGGCGGATCACGACCACCAAAGCCCGCGCCAAAGCCATTCGCGCCACCACTGAGAAAATGATCACCCTGGCCAAGGACGGCTCTCTGGCAGCGCGGCGGCAGGCCCTGGCCTACATCTATGACAAGGAGCTGGTGCGCTCCCTGTTTGAGCAAGCGCCGGAGCGCTACCGCGATCGGCCTGGGGGCTACACCCGCATCCTGCGCACGGTGCGTCGACGGGGCGACGGGGCAGAAATGGCGGTCATCGAGTTGGTGTAGGCCCCATGCAGAGCCGTCGCATTGCCCTGAAAATTCAGTACCTCGGCAGCGGCTTTCGCGGCTGGCAGCGGCAAGCGGGCCACCGCACCGTGCAAGGGGTACTGGAGGAGGCGATTGCGTTGCGGGCCGGGCACCCGGTGGCCCTCTACGGGGCAGGTCGCACCGATACGGGGGTTCATGCCTCGGGCCAGGTGGCCCACTTCGACACCACCTCTGGCATCCCGCCGACGGAGTGGGCGCGGGTGCTCAACGACTGTCTGCCGGAAGATGTGGTGGTATTGGCTTCCGCTCAGGTGCCCGATTTCTGGCATGCCCGCTTTTCGGCTCGCTGGCGCCGCTATCGCTACTTGATCCTGAACCGGGAGCTGCCGGATGTGTTCTGGCGCCTCTTTAGCTGGCAGGTGCGCTGGCCTTTGCAGGTGGAGCCGATGGCGGAGGCCCTCAACTCTCTTCTGGGCGAGCACAGCCTAGAAGCCTTTCGCCGCCGGGGATCCGACCGGCCCCACTCGCGGGTGCAGGTGCAGGAGGTGCTCTGCCAGCGGCTGGGGGATCTCATCAGCATCGAGGTGCAGGCCAGCGGCTTTCTCTACCGCATGATGCGGCTGCTGGTGGGATCCCTGGAGGTGGTGGGCCGTGGCGAGATCAGCCCACAACAATTTGTCCACCTCTGGCAACACAACGACTGGAGCCGGATGCGCACCCGCTACAGCGCCCCTCCGCAAGGGCTGTGCCTGGTGGATGTGGGCTATGCTGGGGATCCCTTTGGCCGCCGCTTCGCTCACTCGCCGCCCTTTTGGGCCTTGCCCCTGCAGGGGTTGCCCAAAACCCCCGATTGGTCGGCGGCTTTGTGTGTTTCTTCCCTGGCCTAGGCGTTTTCTTGTCCATTCCATTCTGCGGTTGATGTCATCCTTGGCTGCCATGAACACAACTCCCGTTCCTCCCCCCGAAACTCTAACCCCTCGCTGGTATCTGGTGGACGCTGCCAACCAGCGCCTCGGCCGCTTGGCCGTGGTTGTGGCCAAGCTCCTGCGGGGCAAGCACAAACCCAACTTCACCCCTCACCTGGATACGGGGGACTACGTGATCGTGATCAACGCCGAGAAAGTGGTGGTCACCGGCAAAAAGCGCACCCAAAAGCTCTACCGCCGCCACTCTGGCCGTCCCGGCGGCATGAAAGTCGAGACTTTTGCCCAACTGCAAGCTCGCCTGCCGGAGCGGGTGATTGAGAAAGCAGTGAAGGGGATGTTGCCCCACACCCGCCTGGGCCGGCGGCAATTCACCAAGCTAAAAGTGTACGCCGGGCCCCACCACCCCCACGAGGCCCAGCAACCTCAGGTTTACCCCATCCACACGATCCCAGGAGCCAAAGTATGACCCAAGCAGCCAGCAGCCAACGAGCCGTCTACTGGGGAACCGGACGCCGCAAAACGGCTGTCGCCCGCGTGCGCCTGGTGCCCGGCACCGGCAAGCTGATCATCAACGACAGGCCCGGCGACCAATACCTGCAATACCAGGAGGCGCTACTGGCCAGTGTGAAAGCGCCGTTGGAGCTCCTCGGCCTAGAGAACTCCTACGACATCTTGGTGCGGGCTCATGGCGGCGGCGTCCACGGTCAGGCCGATGCCATCAAGTTGGGCGTGGCGCGCGCCCTCTGCGAGGTGGATCCGGCTAACCGCGGCCCCCTCAAGACAGAGGGCTACCTAAAACGGGATCCGCGCGCCGTGGAACGGAAGAAATATGGCCTACGCAAGGCCCGCAAGGCTCCCCAGTACTCGAAGCGCTAGGGATCCCTGCCATTGCTTTTTCAAGTTAGATGTTGATAGACAAGGGTATAGGAACAGGCCCAGAGGAGGAGATTGCCATGCCCAAAAAAGGAATACACCCCCAGTGGTATCCCGAAGCCAAAGTCATCTGCAACGGCGAAGTGGTGATGACAGTGGGATCCACCAAGCCGGAGCTGAAGGTCGATGTTTGGTCGGGCAACCATCCCTTTTTCACCGGCAGCCAGAAGATCATTGACAGCGAAGGCCGCGTAGACAAGTTCATGCGCAAGTACGGCATGGGCGGCAAGAAAGCTAAGTAGCCGAGCTTCAATCTGAGTTTCTTTTCTGCCTTGCTGGGCATTGCTGTGAGTCTTCGCTGACACTGGATCTATGGCCTCTGCTCAACTCATCGAGCAGCTTAAAAACGTTGAAGCCACCTTTCAGGAGCTGACGGTACGTCTGGCCGATCCCGATGTGGCGACCGATCCGGCTGAGCTGCAGCGGATTGCCAAGGCCCGCTCCTCCCTAGAAGCCACCGTCCAGACCTTTCACGAGTGGCAAAAGCTCACTCGCGAGCTGAAGCAGACGGAAGAGCTGCTGCGGGAGGTGGCTTCCGACGACCCAGAGCTGGAGGCGATGGCCAGGGCAGAACTGGAGCAACTGCGCGTCCGCCAAGAACAACTGGAGGAAAAGCTGACCCTGCTGCTGCTGCCCCGGGATCCCAACGACGAGAAAAACATTATGTTGGAAATCCGCGCCGGCACCGGCGGCGAGGAGGCGGCCCTGTGGGCGGCGGATTTGGCCCGCATGTACACCCGCTACGCCGAGAAGATGGGCTGGTCGGTGCGCCTGGCCAGCCTCTCGGAAGGAGAGATGGGAGGCTACAAAGAGGCCATCCTGGAAATTCGCGGGGATCAGGTCTACAGCAAGCTGAAGTTCGAGGCCGGCGTGCATCGGGTGCAGCGGGTGCCCGTGACAGAGGCCCAGGGGCGCGTCCACACCTCGACGGCCACGGTGGCGGTGATGCCGGAAGTGGACGAGGTGGAGGTGGTGATCGACCCGAAGGACATCGAGATCAAGACGGCGCGCTCCGGCGGGGCGGGCGGCCAAAACGTGAACAAGGTGGAAACGGCGGTGGACCTCCTCCACAAGCCCACCGGCATCCGCGTGTTTTGTACCGAGGAGCGCTCCCAGCTGCAGAACCGGCAGCGGGCGATGCAGATTTTGCGGGCCAAGCTCTACGAGATGAAGCTGCAGGAGCAACAGGCCTCCATCAGCTCCGCCCGTCGCATGCAGGTGGGAACGGGATCGCGCTCGGAAAAAATTCGCACCTACAACTACAAAGACAACCGGGTTACCGATCACCGCCTCAACCAGAACTTCCTGCTCGAGCCAATTTTGGAAGGGGAGCTGGACGAGTTGATCCAGGCTTGTATTGGCCTATACCAAAAAGAGCTGTTGGCGGAGCTATCCTGAGGGGGCAGAGCTGGCTGCTGCCGAGCTGGCGGTAGAATGAATACCCACATCGAGTGACCTAAGGAATCCTCCCCATGCTGGCCGAGTACCGCCAACATGCTGCTGCCCGCGCGGCCCAAGGGATCCCGCCGCTGCCCTTGAACGCCGCCCAGACCAGCCAGGTGTGCGAGCTGCTCAAGGATCCCCCCGCCGGCGAAGAGGCCTTTTTGTTGCATCTGCTTACAGAGCGGGTGCCGCCGGGGGTGGACGAAGCGGCCTATGTGAAGGCGGGCTTTTTGGCCGCTGTGGCTAAGGAAGAAGTGCACTCGCCCCTCATTACCCCCCTGCGGGCGGTAGAGCTCTTGGGCACGATGCTGGGGGGCTACAACGTCCAGGTGTTGCTGGAGCTGCTGCAGGATGAGCGACCGCAAATTGCCGCCGCAGCGGCCCGCGCCCTCAGCCACACGCTGCTGGTTTTCGACGCCTTCCACGACGTGCTGGAGCTGAGCCAAGCGGGCAACGCCTATGCCCGACAGGTGCTCCACTCTTGGGCGGAAGGGGAGTGGTTCACCGCCAGGCCGCCCCTGGCCGAGGCGATCACGGCGACGGTGTTCAAAATTGCCGGCGAGATCAACACCGACGACCTCTCCCCGGCCGCCCACGCCACCACCCGCCCCGATATTCCCCTTCATGCCCAGAGCATGCTGGAATCGCGGGCGCCGGGAGCGATAGCAGCCATTGCCGAGCTGAAGCGCCGCGGCCATCCGGTGGCCTTTGTGGGGGATGTGGTGGGCACGGGATCCTCCCGCAAATCCGCCCTCAACTCCCTGCTCTGGCACATCGGCCACGACATTCCCTATGTGCCCAACAAGCGGGCCGGCGGGGTGATTCTGGGGGGCACGATCGCGCCCATTTTCTTCACCACCGCCGAAGATGCCGGCGCCTTGCCCATCCAGGGCGATGTCTCCTGCCTGGAGACGGGCATGGTAGTGACGATCTACCCCTACGAGGGCGTTATCCGCTCTGAGGATGGCCAAGTCCTCACCACCTTTTCCCTGCAGCCTGTGACGCTGCCCGACGAGGTGCGGGCCGGGGGCCGCATCCCTCTCTTGATTGGCCGGGCCCTTACCGACAAAACCCGCCAGGCCCTGGGGCTGGATCCCTCCCCCCTGTTCATTCGCCCCACCCCGCCCGCCGACACGGGCAAGGGCTATACCCTGGCCCAGAAAATCGTCGGCAAAGCCTGCGGGCTGCCCGGAGTGCGCCCCGGCACCAGTTGCGAGCCGCTGATCACCACGGTGGGATCCCAGGACACCACCGGCCCCATGACCCGCGACGAGCTCAAGGAATTGGCCTGTCTGGGCTTCAGCGCCGACCTGGTGCTGCAGAGCTTCTGCCACACCGCCGCCTATCCCAAGCCGGTGGATATCCAGGTTCACAAAGAGCTGCCCGACTTTTTTGCCTCGCGGGGAGGTGTCGTCCTGCGGCCAGGCGATGGCATCATCCACTCCTGGCTCAACCGCATGCTCCTGCCCGATACCGTCGGCACTGGGGGCGACTCCCACACCCGCTTCCCTTTGGGCATTTCCTTCCCGGCTGGCTCTGGGCTGGTGGCCTTTGCCGCCGCCATGGGGGTGATGCCCCTCAACATGCCGGAGTCGGTGCTGGTGCGCTTTAAGGGGGAACTGCAGCCCGGGATCACCCTGCGGGACATTGTCCACGCCATCCCCTACGTGGCCATCCAGCGGGGGCTGCTCACCGTCGAGAAACAGGGCAAGAAAAACGTCTTTGCCGGGCGAATTATGGAGATCGAGGGCCTGCCCAACTTGAAGGTGGAGCAAGCCTTCGAGTTCACCGACGCCTCGGCGGAACGCAACTGCGCCGCTTGCACCATCCAGCTGAGCGTCGAGACGGTTGCCGAGTACCTGCGCTCCAACGTGGTGCTGCTGAAAAACCTGATCGCCCGCGGCTATCAGGATGCGAGAACCCTGCTGCGGCGCATTGCCAAGATGGAGGCCTGGCTGGCCAACCCCACCCTGATGGAGGCGGATCCCGATGCCGAATACGCTGCCGTGCTCGAGATCGACCTCAGCGCCATCAGCGAGCCGATCGTCTGTGCCCCCAACGATCCCGACAAGGTGATGACCCTGAGCGAAGTCCACGCCCAGCACGCGGCCGGCAACCCCGACACACCCATCCACATCGACGAGGTGTTCATCGGCTCCTGCATGACCAACATTGGCCACTACCGCGCCGCCGCCAAGATTTTGGAAGGCCAGGGGCGGGCCAAGGTGCGCCAATTTTGGATCTGTCCTCCCACCCGCATGGACGAGGCGCAACTGCGCGCCGAAGGGGTGTACAGCACCTTTGCCGCTGCTGGAGCGAGAACAGAGATGCCTGGCTGCAGCCTGTGCATGGGCAACCAGGCTCGCGTGGCCGATGGAGCCACCGTCATGTCCACCTCCACCCGCAACTTCAACAACCGCATGGGCAAAGACGCGCGGGTCTATCTGGGATCCGCCGAGCTGGCCGCCGCCTGCGCCCTTTTGGGCCGGATCCCCACCCCTGAGGAGTACCGAGAGATCGTCTCCACCAAGATCCAGCCCTTTGCCGGCGAGCTGTACCGCTACCTCAACTTCCACGAGATCCCTGGCTTTGAGGACGAAGGGCGGGTCATCCCGCGGCAGCACGTGGAGGAGCTGTCCAGGAGCCGTTCTTGAGCGAGAATAGGGGCTAGCTGCCCTGATAGCATGGCAGGGATCGCCCCATTGCCCTGGAGAAAGCTCAATGGCCCTGAATCCAAAGAGGATCCGCCGCATCCACCGCACCCTTGCCCCCATCCTGGCCTTGCCTTTGGTGGTAACGGTGCTGACGGGATCCCTGTATCAAATTGCCCGCCTTAACCAAAACTTCGACTACTACTGGCTGATCCAAATCCACAAAGGGCAGTGGGGCCCCCTCGATCTGCAAGCGGTTTACCCCTTCTTAAACGGACTGGGGCTGCTGGTGATGGTGGCCACCGGTCTCAGTATGTGGTTACCCACAAAACTTCATCGCCGCCCCAAACATACGGAGTCCCAGAGGGTTTTGGATGGATAAACCTGTAGGGTAAACACCTAAGAAACATTCCAGAAAACCCTACACTTCTCGGAATAGATTTGAATACACTAGAAGCATAGAGGTTTTGCTTGCACCTCTAAAGTTGAGCCCCAAAAGCTAAGCTTCAAACTCGAAGTGGAAGTCAAAAAAAGCAAAACAGAGGAGGAGGATGCTCTATGGCTCTTGTCCGCTGGGATCCATTTCGGGAAATTGACGAAATTCAACGGGAAATGAACCGGATGTTCGACCGGTTGATCCCTCGCACCACCGAAGCTGACGGCTTCGCCTTCATGCCGGCAGTGGAGATGCACGATGATCCCGAAACCATTACCCTGAAGCTGGAGCTGCCCGGCTTGAACCCCAACGACTTGGATATCCAAGCGACAGCCGAAGCGGTCTCCATCACCGGGGAACGGCGATTTGAGAAGCGCTCTGAAGACAAAGGGGTAACCCGGACTGAATTCCGTTACGGGCGCTTCCAACGGGTGATCCCGCTGCCGAACCGGATCAAACACGATCAGGTGAAAGCCGAATACAAAGATGGGATCCTCACCCTCACCTTGCCGAAGGCCGACTCTGAAAAAGCCCAAGTGGTCAAGGTGAGTGTTGTCTCCTAAGGCGGGGAGCTAAGGCTGCCCTAAGGTTATCCGCTAAAGGCAGGTGGTATGCCTGCCCTTTTTTGCGTTGAACAAAGATTCCCCAGCGACTGCCTAGCAGAAGCAAGCTATAGCCGTAGGGGAGTATGTCAACGCAGCGGAGAATTCAGGAGGATGACCAGGCGTTCTTCCAAAAACTTCAGGTTGGCCAACACTTGACTAAACGCTTCTTCCTGCGTCCAGTCCATAATCTCCATGGTCTTGTGGACTAGAGATTGCACCGGCACCGGCAAAGGGCCGAAGACATCCACCAGCCAGCGCACCGAGAAAGGATCGATGGTAATGTTCCCCTCAGCTCCCGGCCAGCCGTTGATGTTGACAGGGCCGTTGTCGCGAATGGCGTTGAGAAAAGCCTGCTTGGCATCCAACCTCACCAAAAGGGGGTGGGCTTGTACGGTGCCGTTCCACCATTCGTCGTTTGTAAACGGCTCAGCCTTGGGAATGCCGGGGTGCCCGCACCAAAAATCGATCAAGCGGGTCATGTTGGGGAAAATCAGCTCGATGAAGTGAAGTTTTTGCTCCTCGCTTAACTTATTGAGTTGCCGCATCGAGTAGGGCACCGGCTTGGTCAAGACCCTCTCCAGCTTCCACTGCTGCCAATTCACCATGCTGATAAACTCAAGACCGGCCTGCCTCAACATCTCAAACACTTGGGGCACCGTAAAGCCCTTGTCGCTGCGCAGCAGGAAGTTGGCCAGGATCCCCGCTGTGGTTTTGATGGCATCTCCTTGCCAGTGGCTTTTGACAAAGCTGGCGTCGGTGAGCGCTTCCATCACCTCCCGCAGCAGGGGCACCGCTTTAGCTGCCGGCTCATCCATCACCCCCAGCAGCTCCATGGCCTCCTGCATGTTGAAGATAAACTGACGCTGGTAAAGGCTGTGAACATTGGTGCGGATGATCCCATCGGGCTTGAGCACCTGCCGCATGCCTTTCAAACCGGCAACTGGGTCGTCCAGGAGGTAGAGAACGTCGTTGCAGGCAATAAAATCAAACTCCTCCCCCAGCGCGCTCATGTCGGTAATGTCCATAACGTAAAAGCGGGCGTTCTCGATCTTGTGGAACTTGAAACGCTGCTCCGCTATCTTGATAGACTCTGGGGAAATATCTACTCCCACATAGCGGGCGCCGGGGTTGGCTGTTGCCACAACTAAGGTTTCCCAACCGGAGCCGCAGCCGGCATTGAGGATCACCTTGCCTTCCGGGGATACCACCTTGCGATCCCTTAGGTACCTGGCCGTCGTAAGGCTGTTGGCAAACAAGGCAAGGTTGTCGGTAACCGTCTGCTCAATTGGCACATTTGGGTAGGGAAACTCGTCAAACTGCGCCTGGACGGGGTTAGACACAGCGGTCTTTGCCATGGTGATCTCCCTGCTTTTAGGTATCCCAACACTCTTAGCACGTACCCTATCGTACTGCACAGCAAGCAAAAGACTGAGGCAAATCCAGAAAAGCCTGAGGATGGTATAGTGGTGGGGTGTTTTGTAACTAGCCAGGAAGGCGGAAGAGGGATCCTTCGATGAGCCCCCGCAAGCGGCTGTTTTGGTTAATGGCAACTTTTCTCCTTGGAATTCTGGCTGCTTGTGGGCTAGCTAGCGGGCCCAGCCTCCTCAGTCGCCCAGAGACTTCATCGCCCGCCCCAGAAGGAGGCGTTGCTGCCTACTACGACGGCAACCCGCAATCGGTAACCATCCGCGATGCCGCCATTGCCTTTGCCATTGCCAGCGGGATCACCCAGCCCAGCCAGATTGTCAGCTTTGTCAACAACGTCTTGAGGCTACAGCCCCCCCTCACCCTAGCTGAGGTGACCACGGCCGACCCCAATCCGGTGGCCATCTCCGATTTTGATGGGGACGGCACGCCAGGCACCATTCGGGATGCGGCTATTTTGTTTGCCATTGCCACTTTGCAGACCCGCGACGCCAACCGCATCAACACCTTCGTCAACACCGTTTTGCGGCTGCAACCTCCCCTCAACCTGACGCCTGAACAGGCAGCCAGATTGCCAGGGCCGGGATTTGTTCCGCCCACAGGGCTTCCAACCGCCTCGCCTTCGCCGTCACCACCCCCCTCGCCGGAAGATCCATCGACACCAACCCCCTTGCCAGTTCCACCAACGCCAACGCCCTCACCTCCTCCACCAACGCCAACCCCCTCGCCATCTCCGTCTCCTGGTGGGTTTAACATCGAGATTGAGTTTATCGACAACAGCCTCAGCCCCTCCCAGCGAGAGGTTGTGCTTCGGGCAGCCCGGCGGTGGGAACAGATCATCACCGGCGACTTGCCCGACGTCACCCTAACTCTGCAGGCTGGCTTCTGCGGAGCTGGCTTCCCCCCGACTCCTCTGGTCAACCGGCCTGTGGATGACCTCTTGGTTCAGGTAACTGGCGCTCGGCTTCTCTCCGGCCCCGATAGCGATGGTCCGAGTAGAGTTCTGGCTCAGGCAGGCCCCTGCGGCCCTCTTCGGCCCGGGATCGGCATCATCCCCTATGCCAGGATGGGGATCGACCCAGCGGATTTGAATCGGCTAGAGGAGCAGAGATCCCTCTTTGACGTTGTCCTGCACGAGCTGGGCCATGCTCTGGGGTTCGGCACCGTTCCCAACTGGAGTCCTTTTCTCCTCAACAGCGGCACCACCAACCCGCGCTTTGCTGGCCGGCAGGCCACTGCTGAGTACAACAGCCTGGGCGGATCGGGGAATGTGCCGGTGCAGGTTGAGCCACCTCCCGAAGGTCACTGGCGGCAAACCCTAGGGTTGGAGCTGATGACGCCGGTGCTGCCACTGCCACCTGCACGCCCTGTTCTTAGTCGTATTACGGCTGCAGCCATGCAAGACTTGGGGTTCACGGGCGTCAACCTGTCTGCTGCGGATCCCTATGCCCTGCCGCCAGAGGGACGCATCCGACCAGGAGAGGGGCTTTTCCTGGGGAACGATGCGGTTTTTGGCCCAATTGGGGGAGAGCTCCGCTTGCTTCCCTGAGGACCTGCTAACCCCAGGGAGATGCCCAGCCTAGCCTAGGGCGGCAACAAAAAAAGGCCCCGCTGGGAGTCTGCTAGGAGAAGGGAAGCGAGACGCAGCTCTTGTCCTAGGACAAGACCTGAGCTGCCGATGGTCCTGCGGCTGTTGCCCGGCATGGCCACTTTGGCATAGAAAAGGCTCCTCAGTGGGAGCCAAAAAGGAAAGAGGTGGGAAAGGTTAGGGACAAAGGCCAGTGCCAGAGCTATATTCTACATATCGCTTTTCTGAAGTTGGTGGTGGTGGTGTAGAGAAGCCGTTGAAGGTGTTGCCAGTTGGCATGGGAGTGGGAACCACAGTTCCCGCCTGTTTATAGATAGCAATACTGCTACTACCTGAAGGAGCGTTTGTGAAGGTGTTGCCTTGCACAGTCACAGTGCCACTAGCGTTAACACAAACTCCAATTGCTGTTCCTGAAGTTGAGTTTTTTACCTGAATTGACGATCCTTCCACTCTTCCAGAAGCAATGGGGCCTGAGAGGAGAACAGAGAAAACATTGCCTCCTGTGGCTGTAATCGCGCTCAAGCTTACAGTGCTTCCAACCACCTCCACAGAGCCGGAAGTTGTGTTCCCATAGATACCTACAACGCCCTGAGCGGTCCCTGACCCTGCAGCCACAACGGAACTACCATTAGTGACCTTCAAGGTACCACGGCCCTCGTGAAGAATGCCAGTAACAAAGTCTTGGTTGCTTGGAATGGTAATGCGTACGTTCTCAAGAGTAACAGTGCCTAAAACTGATGATATTACATGAACACATTTGTCGCCTCCACCAACTGCACTGGCCCCGCTAGTGGTAATACCTGTGCTACCTGCGCAGTCAATAACCATGTCTTTCAAAGGCGTGCCCCCCGCCCTGAGCTCAATGGCAGCTGCAGCAGTTCCAGTACCGCCGGGATCCTTGCTGATAATTCTAAACCCTTGCAGCTTGTTGCCCCCCTTGAGAATTAAATACCTACCGTTCAAATCGAGCTCAAAGTTAACGCCAGCGTCAGGAACTATCGTGATGGATCCAGTTGGTAAATCGGCACTTACGATATTGTTAGAGCCAACAGGGTTGACCGTCTCGACACCGCTACGAATGATCCTTACAATAACATTTGTCCCGCCATCAAGACCTGCTGCGGTTTGAACGCTAGAAGACTCTATAGCTTTTTCTACGGTTCTAAATGGCTGAGCAGGTGAAGTGCCCGGGAAGGTATCAGAACCAAGAACCGGATCGACATAGAACTGAGCAGTGGGGGTTGGCGTTGGAGTGGGCGTTGGAGTGGGCGTTGGGGTGGGTGTGGGAGTCGGCGTCGGCGTCGGGGTCGGCGTCGGAGTCGGCGTCGGAGTCGGGGTCGGTGTCGGGGTCGGAGTCGGAGTCGGGGTCGGCGTCGGCGTGGGCTCGCTGAAGAAGGTATCTAAGTGCGGCTGCGTGACGCTGACACCGCTGAGCTTCAGGGTGGTGGCAAGGAAGGAATTGATCTTACTGGCCGTCGGCGGAAGACCTGTTGAAATTGCCGCAAACAAAACCGCCGCATCCTTGCAGTCCACCACCCCGTCGGCAGTAAAGTCGGAAACAGAGGGCTTGAGCGGATCACCCAACCCCGTCACGTCGGCAGCCGTAATCGGCCCCACCTTGAGGGTGTTATTGACAAAGTTAACAATCTTCCCGGAGTCGTTGGTGTTGAGGGTGCAGGCGGCAAAAAGGACTGCCGCATCCTTGATGGTGACTGAGGTCTTTACCCCGTCGTAGTAGAAAGCAATGCTCTCAGAGCCCTGCACTGCTGTTTCTGGCGCCTGAGCTGAAATTGTCGGGGGAAGCTGAGTAACAGCCGGAGGATCCGAAGTAAGGGAACAAGCAGCCACTCCTCCTACGAGGGAGGAAGCCAAAATCAAGGGAGCTATCGGGTGACGAAAGCGGGATTTTGAGTTGCGGGAAGCCATGGCAGATCTCCTTCAAAAACTTGCTAGGGTCAACGTCTTTAGCAAGAGCTGCCTAGCTCACCCCAGGGAAACTCAAAGGCAAACCTTGAGTCTAGTCTCAAGTATACCCAAAGGGCGCTCAAAAAAGCACAGCGACGGTGCCTTTCCCAAAGCTGAAGAAGAAGACAACCGGTTGCCATCTAGCACCTCCTGAATGGAAACCGATTGCCCTTCTAGAGCCAGCCCCAAGCTAGTTCACTGAGATGGCCGGCCCAAAGTTGAAGTAGGTGGTGCTGCCAGGGTTAGTGTTGTTGTCAAAGGTGCTAAGGGTAGTACCGCCGACCGTAATCGGCCCAGGTGAAGGAATGGCGGGAGTCACCCGGATCTGGCCGCCAAAGGGGATGGTAAAGGAAGTGGGGAAGATAACCACGTCCCCAGACACCGAGGTGGAGGTGGCAATTACTGTGCCATCTGCTTGTCGAATGGTTACTGTGGCCCCTGCCGGCAAGCCCGGGATCGTAATCCGCGGGCCAGCAGGAGTGGGCGTGGGAGTAGGTGTCGGAGTTGGAGTGGGCGTGGGAGTAGGTGTCGGCGTGGGTGTTGGAGTTGGAGTGGGCGTGGGGGTGGGTGTCGGTGTGGGCGTAGGCGTCGGAGTTGGCGTGGGGGTGGGTGTCGGCGTGGGCGTTGCCGTGGGTGTGGGGGTCGGAGTGGGCGTGGGGGTGGGTGTTGGAGTTGGTGTAGGGGTTGGAGTGGGCACAGGTGTTGGTGTGGGGGTCGGAGTGGGCGTGGGGGTGGCAACCGTGAGAGGATCCCTTGAGGAAGAGCCGCAGGCAGCCATCAGCCCGGCCAGAGCGGCGGCCAACACTGAGGAAACAAGGGAAACACGCCAACTGGTTGGGAAGTTGCGGTCAGACATTCTCAAATCTCCAGCGAAGGATCAGCAAGAATTGGGGTAGCGGTTGCAGTCTTGGTTCGGCGCCGGCCAGCTCAGGGGAACTAACGGGTATTATTCCCCAACCCTGGCCGAGAAGGAAGAGGATCCACAGCTCTGGGCCTAGTCTTGGCTCATAAGGTAGGTAATGGCGCGGTTTTGCTGCTCAACCACCTGGCGCAGCTCGGCAATGCTGGCCCGCAGCTCAGCGATGGACTCCCTAGTTTGGGCAATGGCTGCAAAAACTTGCCCAATCGCCTCTGTGTTTTGGGCGGTGGCTGCGAAAAGACGCTCGATGGCCTCTGTGTTCTGGACAGTAACTGTGGAAACACGCCCAATGGCCTCTGCGTTCTGACCAATGGCTGCAAAGGCTTGCCCAATGGCCTCTGTGTTCTGGGCGGTGGCTGCAAAAAGACGCTCGATGGCCTCTGTGTTCTGGACAGTAACTGTGGAAACACGCCCAATGGCCTCTGTGTTCTGGGCGGTGGCTGCAAAAAGACGCTCGATGGCTTCTGTATTCCGGGCAGTGGCCTGGGCAGTGGCCAGGGTCTGCTGGGCCAGGACTTCCAAGATGGCCTCCACCCGCTCCAACCGCTCCGACATGGGGTTCCCTACACCGGCTTAGGATCCCATTCTAGCCGGATCCCTGGCCTACCAGCGGCAGGGGCCGCGCTCCCCATCGGGGCAGATGGTCTCCCCGTCCGTCAGCGCCCCCTCCAGCTTGGCCCCTTTGAGAATTGCCCCCCTGAGGTTGGCCCGCCGCAGATCCGCCTCCTGCAAATTGGCCCCTGTCAAGTCGGCCTCAGCCAGGCTGGAGTCGGGAAACCTGGCTTTCTGCAAGTTGGCCCGCCGCAACTTGGCCCCGTTGAAAGCGGTGTTTTCCACATAGGCCCCCGCCAAATTGGCCCCCGACAGATCCGCCTGCAGGAAGACTCCCCCCTGCACCAGCGCCTCGCCCAGATCAGCGCCGGCCAGCTTGGCGTTAGCGAGCACCACCCCAATCAACTGGCAGCCGGAGAGATTCTTGCCCTTGGCCGCCAATACCTCCTCCGCCGTTACCTGGCGGGCATTGACACATAGAGAAGGGCCCCGCGCCCTGCCGGAACAGGCTGCCAGCGCCAGTCCTACCCCCAACAGCCAGACAATCCTTTTGGCCATACTCACCTTTTCCTGCAAGCTGGTGCTAGCCTACCACAATTCCTCTCCCGCCGTTGCAGCCCGACTTCCCGGAAAGGGGCAAGGGAATGCAGAGCACCGGGGCCTACAAAAAAGCCCCCCTGGGGGGCAGGGGGGGAAAGAGCTTCCAGCGCCAGTTACGGCTGAACTTTTGCTGTAAAGGTTCCCGAAAAGTTGTTCTTGAGAAGAGCATCAGAGAAGAGGTTACTGCCACCCCTAACTCCAATTCCGTTACCGGAGGCAGTAAAGGTGTTACCTTCAACAGTGGATTTGCTCGCCGTATCTTTGACGTCGATACCTATGGCACCCGCGTTATTACTCACAGTGATGTTGGAGTCGGTAACCGAGGATGTGGGAGCCTTGAGAACGATACCTGTACTGGCTTGCGCGTGCCCGTCGTTAGTCATATCCACCGTCAAGCCCGTAACAGTCAGAACCCCCTTGGAATCGATCAAAGTGACCTCTCCTTGGGGGGCCGTGTTACCCATGGGAATGGCGATAGGCCGAACTCTGCCACCGATAATGCTGAGGTTGACACTGGAATCATTATTCAGAATGCCAATGCTATTCGTCCTCTCCACCACATCAACCCTCACATCCCTAAGGATATGGGAGCCAGCTCCCGCAACCTCCACGCAGATAACAGGAGCGGTTCCCGTCGTTCCCAACAACCCACACTTGACATTCACACTGGCTAGCCCAGCCGTTGGATGATTGATTTTTACTACTGTCACTGCTGTAGTACCAGTAGAACTGACGCTGGAGTCAATTTTGATATCCTGCAGCTTGTAGCCCTTGTTCAGGGTCAGTGTTTTATCCCCCAGATTCAACGTAAACGTCCTCGGGAATGGAGCTTGCAGCACCGTTACCGAGCCGGCCGACAAAGCCGGTGTGTTAATGTTACTACCAACCGACTGAGTAGTGGTTCCACCCGCAGTTCCACCCAAAATAGTAACCACCACGTCATTGCCCGCGTTGGCCGCCGCCGCCACTTTCGAACCTGAATATTCGGCACTGTTCAGAGCTTTCTCAACAGTCAGCCAAGGCAGGGCCGCTGTGCCCGGGAAGGAGTCGTTCCCAATCGTAGGATGGATGAAGAAAGTCGTCTTCGAGATGGGGGTAATGGTTACCGGCAGCTTGAACTGACCCAACGGCCCCGCATCCAAGAGAACCGATTGCGCTCCTGGATCGGCCTCCAGTTCAGCGCTCACCAAAACCGCCTGGTTGATGTTGAAGTTGGTCGGCGTAAAGGTCAGGGAAGCCAGACTGGTGGTCAAGTCAGGCGTAGAAGTCGTCACCGTTACCGTCACCGGCGCTGTCGGGGCTTTGGCCAGCTTGACCGTAAACGGCGCTGACCCATTGGCAGGAATGCTCAGGCTGGCAGGATTCACCACAAGGTTGGTCGATTGCTCAACCGTAACCTTGACCACTCCATCCGCATAGCCCGGAGCAGAGAACTTGACGGTGCCAGTCGTGCCTGGGATCGCCGTGCTGCCCACCGTCACCGTGTCGCTGAAAACAGTGGGAGTAAAAGTCAGGGTCGCTGGGTTAGCTGTAATGCCGCTAGAAGGCGTCACCGTTACCGTCACATTCCCTGGTGGCGCACTGGGCAACGACACCGTCACGCTTTGGCTGGAGCCGCTCGGCAGCTTCAAATCGTCAGGGGTGACCTGGACCGTTTTGGCCGTCGGCGTGGGCGTCGGCGTGGGCGTCGGGGTCGGTGTTTCTGGAGTCTTGAAGAAGGTATTCAACTGCGCTTGAGTAACGCTTACCCCCGGAATCTTCAGGGTGCCGGACACAAAGGTGTTGACCTTGGCCGCGTCTACACCCACAGTGGCCACGGCAAACAAAATGGCGGCATCCTCGCAGTTGACAACTCCGTTGCCGTTGAAGTCGGAGATGGCCGGATTGAGAGGGTCACCTAGCCCGGTGACATCGCCGGGCGTAATCGGCCCTGCTTTAAGCGTGTTGTTGACGAAGCTGACGATCTTGGCAGCGTCGCCGGTGTTGAGGCTGCAGGCGGCAAAAAGCACTGCCGCATCCTTGCTGCTAACCGAGGTTTTCACCCCGTCGTAGTAGAAGGAGAGGCCCTCGGCAACGGGAGCAGCGGTTTCGGGAACTTGAGCCGAGATGGTGGAAGGAACCTGCGTAACGGTAGGCGTATCGGCAGAGCAAGCGGCTACCACCCCGGTTAGAGAAGAGGCCAGCGCCAAGGAAGCCAGCGTGGAACGCAAGCTGTGCTTGAGGTTGCGGTTAGACATCGTCGTTGAATCTCCCAGAAAAAGACTCTACAACCGGTTGAAGCCTTGGCCAGCGCAGCCCAACTCACTCCAGGTGAACTCACGAAGCCTATCTGTCAATAAGCTTACCCAGACAGCGGCCAAAAATACAACAGGAAAACTTCTGGACAGAGAGATGCGCAAGCCAGGCGAGCTGGAGAAAGCGACCTGCCACCACCAAGCAACTCCGTCAGCCCAATAGCAGCAGGCCGCCGTTGCCAGACTAGACAAGAGCTAGTTCGCGGTCACGGTAATGGCAGGCCCGAAGTTGAAGTAGGTGGTGCTGCCAGGGTTAGTTTCGTTGTCAAAGGTGTTGATGGCAGTACCGCCAACCGTAATCGGCCTAGGTGAAGGAATGGCGGGAGTTACCCGAATCTGGCCACCAAAGGGGATGGTGATGGATTGTTCTTGGAAGATAGCCAAGTCTTCAGCCACCGAGGTGGACCTGGCGATGACCGGATTACCGCCTGGCCCCGTCACCGTCACCACCGCGTTGGCAGGCAGGCCTGGGATAGTGATCCTCACACCGGCAGGCTGAGGCGTGGGCGTAGGCGTGGGAGTAGGCGTTGCCGGTGGCGCGCCTCCAGGCTGGAACTGCAGACCGGCCCCTGGGCCGAAGCCCACTGCCGAGCAGAGGGCATCCGACACCCTGCCAAAGACAGTAGAGGTGAAAGGAGTGACTCTTGGCGTGCTATCTCTTGGCGTGACATCCAAGAAGTTCAGAAGGTTGCCCGGGGCTCCCGCCAAGCTTTCTTGGCGACCGCACACGGCAAAGCCAGGAATGGGCGTGGGCGTGATGGTGTTGTTGAAGAAAGCCTTGAGAATGGTGCCTTCTCCGCCCAGCGCCTCCGCCGAGGTTGGCGTGAGGTTAAGCTCAGGACGAGCGTAGACGGCCAAAGTGCCTTGGGGCGGCAGGCGGAAGATGTTGCCCCTCACCGAAGCCGTGGCGAAAGGAGCCAGCGTTCCCGGTTCCAGAGTCTGGCGATCCACAATAGCAGCAATGAAGACCGGGCTGTCAATCGCAGGCTCAAAGATGTTCTCGCGAATGGTTACCGCGTTTGGCTCAGCCGACACCACATGTACGCCAGCAACGGTGAAGCCGCGCAGCAGGTTTCCGTAAACCTCCGCCTGCGAGAAGTCGCAGACTTGCACAGAGACGTAGGGACCCACCTGCGTAGGAGGCCGCGTGAAATCGTTGAAGGAGACTTTTACGTTGCGGGTGGTGAGGTTGGCTAGGTCACACTCGCCAATGGCTACTTGGTAAGGTGCAGCCGGCCCAATAGCGTCCGGATCTGGGGAAATGCCAGTAATCCGGAAGCCGTTGCCCTCCGTTCCACCCAACGTGGCATCAGCGGCCAGGATCTTGACTGACTGCACTGTGCTCGTGCCATCAACGGAGTTCAAGGTCAAGCCAGGCCTGTCGGCAGGCAGAACAATCTCGCCCTCATCCTCAAAGGATCCAGGACCAGCCGTTACTGTCTGGTTAGGACCTGCTGCCTCAGCAATGGCGCGGGTAATGGAGAGGTAAATGTTGCTGGTGTTGCTGTTAAACGCCAAGCTCGTGCCTCTAGCAACGATGTCACGGCGCTCCACGGCATTGAGGCCGCTGCCTCGCTCGTCGCGAATGGCGTAGACGTTAGCCGTTGGGGTTATGGGATCAATGATGTTGTCATCAACGGCCACCAAGCTCAGCCCTGTAACGGCAGGCTCAATGAAAATAGCCGCCGAGCCCTCACCCACATCCTGCGGCACCAAGTTAATCAACTGAGTTTGCACGCGAGCGGGAGGTGCGGCGTAGCCCAAGAAGATGTTGTTGGCCTCCACCCGCAGGTTGATGCCTGCGTTGTCGCCGGCAATGCGAATACCCGCTGAGTCAGCTGCGCCAGCCACAAAGAGGTTGGAGCGGGTTACTGTCAGGTTCTTAGAGGTGGCGCCAGCAGCAGCTGAGCCAAAGCTAATGGCTACCCCACGGGAAGCTGGAGTGGTTACTGTGGGGAAGAGAACGATGTCAACGCCCGTAATAGTAACTTCTGTGGCCCCCTCAGCGTTAATGCCGTACTCAATCGGTTCCAGGGAGCGGGTGTTGAGAATGCTGAAGTTCTCCAGAACAACGCCACTGGCATTGCTAGTGACCTGAACAGGAGCGCCGCTATCTGCACCCACCACAATAGCATCGCCCACCAAGCCAGTGGCACCGCGCACCGTAACGTTGCTGCGGTCGATCACAATGTTCTGGCGATAGACGCCTGGCTCCAGGACAATCGTGAGAGGCTGGGTGCGATCAGAAGTGGCGATAATCCGGTTAATGTCGGTTTCGGGCGTAACTCTAACTGTTCCTGCTGGCGGGGTTGGCGTGGGAGTCGGCGTAGGAGTTGGTGCTGGGGGAGGCGGGGGCGGCGGTGGCGGAGGCACCGGCACAGTTGGGCTAGTACTGCTTTCACCGCAGCCCGTTAGAATCACGGGCAAGAGCACCACGGCAGACGCCAAGGTCAGAGAACCAAGTGACTTCAGCAGCCACCTCTGCATTGTTCCGTTCATTTTTCTCCTCTTAACCAAAAAAGTAGGGTTCGGCTGAACACTTCCCTTACCTTACCCGATCACCTGACCTGAAGCAACTCAAGGCCTCAGGCTCGACGGTCGGGTGGGAGACGCGTACACGCCTGTTCGGCGCTTGCTCTAGCTACTCCGTAAATCATACCGTCAGATCTGCCCAACTTGGCAAGTCTTGCCATTTTTTTTCCAGGTGCAACCCAGGAGCTACAGGGATCCCTGCCAAGTCCAAGTTGAACAGAGAGGATTGCGGAAGAATGACCGGTGGGATCTGCGGCAGTTCTGCCATCGGAGCCGAGGTTCACCCTTCATGCAGACGCTGCGGGCTAACAGCCCTCTTGAGCAGCCAGAACCCTTACCCGGCAAGCTTTCCCGGATCCACCTGCAAAAAACCGGAAGATTTGCCTATTTCCTCACAAAAGGATGCTTGATCCGGGGCAGAAGGGTGGCAGGATGAGGAGTAGACGTTTTTTCTGGAGACCCAAGCAGGATGGCTGTCTACAAAGTTCGGTTGATCAACGAAGAGCGGGGCCTGGACGTCACCATCGATGTGCCGGACGACGAGTACATTCTGGACGTGGCGGAGGAACAAGGGATCGACCTGCCCTACTCCTGCCGCGCCGGAGCCTGCTCGACCTGTGCTGGCAAGCTGGTGAGCGGCACAGTGGATCAAAGCGATCAGTCCTTCCTGGACGATGATCAGATCGAGCAGGGCTATGTGCTGACCTGTGTGGCTTACCCTACCTCCGACTGCACCATCATCACCCACCAAGAAGAAGCCCTTTACTGATCGAGCTTGAATTTCCGTCCTCACCCCCGGCCCCTCTTTATTAAAGAGAGAGGGGTTTTTGTTTTGGGTGGCCCAAGCGCTCCGCGCCGCTGACACAGCCACCCCCAGCCCCTCTCCCAGGGCAAGAGGGGAGATTCAGGGTGGTAGGATTTCCTTATTCTGCAACACCCGACAACCATGACGCCTGAGCAAGAGCAGTGGCTGATTCAAGCCATCCAAGAGTTACAAGCCTCCCAAAGAGAATTGCAGGCTGCCCAGCAGGAGCTGCGCCTTGTCCAACAAAACCAGCAGCTCCTCATTCAAGAGCTGCGGGAGGGACAGGCAATGCTGGCGCAGTTCTTTCGCGAGTCAATGGATCGGTTTGACGAGCGCACCCGGGCTATTGAACGGCGCACGGAAGCTGTGGAACGGCGCACAGAAGCTTTGGAACGGCGCACTGACGAGATGGCCCGAGAGATGCGGGAGATGCGGCAAGAGATTCGGGATCTGCGCCGCGATTTTTTGGAACGGCGTTGACTGCCAACAGACCGAGCGCTCACAGCCCTGCTCCCAGAGGAAGAGAGGGGTTGTGCGAGATGACAAGGCTAGTATGGCAGCAAAGAGACTTTTGGCCGAGACGGTTTATGGCTTTGGCAAGGGGATCCGTTTCTGCACCCTCAACAACTCGCCTGAGTTTGGCCGAATACCTTGCTTATTCGGATGGCAGTGATACCCGCTATGAGCTGGTGGCAGGGGAGTTGGTGCCCATGGCTCTTCCAACCGGACGGCATGTGCAGATTCAAAACTTTCTCAGCCAAGTTTTCGAGGCAGAGATTGCACGGCAGCAGTTGCCCTGGACAGCGATACAGGGGAGCCCAGGGATCCAGTCTCCGCGGGGCAATCGGTGGGATACGGTGCGGATCCCGGATGTGGTGGTGCTGCCTCTGGAGCAGTGGCAGGAGATGGGATCCCGGGAGGCGTTGATCCGCCTGGAGGAGCCGCCGCTGCTGCTGGTGGTGGAGGTGGTGAGTGAGTCGAGCCGGGCAGCAGATTACCGGGCCAAGCGGGCAGAGTACTGCGTTTTGGGGATCGGCGAGTATTGGATTGTGGATCCCTTGGAGGAGAAGGTGAGCCTGCTGCTGCTCCATGAAGGCTGGTACGATGTGCTGGAGCTGAAGGGATCCGATCCGGTATCCTCAAAGGTCTTTCCCAAGCTGGAGTTGCAGGCGGGGGAGATCTTGGCTGCGGATTCGGGTTATTCTGGTAAAGCTACGGGGAGTTAGCTCAGTTGGTAGAGCGCTGCGATCGCACCGCAGAGGTCAGGGATTCGAGTTCCCTACTCTCCATCGCCCTCACCCCTGGCCCCTCTCCCAGCAGGAGAGGGGTGGTAGGATTTCCTTATTCCGTAGTGCTTCAGTAACCATGACGCCCGAGCAAGAACAGTGGCTGATTCAAGCCATCCAAGAGTTGCAAGCCTCCCAAAGAGAGCTGCAAGCCTCCCAAAAAGAATTGCAAGCTGCCCAGCAGGAGCTGCGTCTTGTCCAGCAAAACCAGCAGGTTTTGATTCAAGAGCTGCGGGAGGGACAGGCGATGCTGGCGCAGTTCTTTCGCGAGTCAATGGATCGGTTTGACGAGCGTACTCGGGCCATCGAACGCCGCACAGAAGCACTGGAACGGCGCACTGACGAGATGGCCCGAGAGATGCGGGAGATGCGGCAAGAGATTCGGGATCTGCGCCGCGACTTTTTGGAACGGCGGTAGCTTGGGCCCAAGCGCTCTGCGTTGCTAGTGTAACCATCCCCGGATCCTTCTCCCAGGAGGAGATTTAGGGTGGTAGGATTTCCTTGTTCTGTAGCGCCTTGGTAACCATGACACCTGAGCAAGAGCAGTGGCTGATTCGGGCCGTCCAGGAGTTGCAAGCTGCCCAGCAAAACCAGCAGGTTTTGATCCAAGAGCTGCGGGAAGGGCAGGCGATGCTGGCGCAGTTTTTCCGCGAGGCGCTGGATCGCTTTGACGAGCGCACCCGAGCCATTGAACGGCGCACCGAGGCTTTGGAACGGCGCACCGAGGCTTTGGAACGGCGCACTGACGAGATGGCCCAAGAGATGCGGGAGATGCGGCAGGAGATTCGGGATCTGCGCCGCGACTTTTTGGAACGGCGGTAACTTGGGCCCAAGCGCTCTGCATTGCCGACGCCCTCACCCCCAGCCCCTCTCTCTCAGGGAGAGGGGAAATTGGCGGGATTTTGGGTAGGAAGGGATCCCACCTAGATTAATCTAGAGGAACTTTGTCTGGCCTCACCTATTTTCGGGCTGGAGGCCCGCACCATAGCCGCAGGCTTGGTGCCGGGAGGAAAGCCCGCCTCCATATAAGTGTACTGGGACAAAACCTGGATGAGCTACAATAAGCCCATGAGCCAGACCATCTCTGTACGTTGCAAGCTGATAGTCCCACAAGAGTTGCGTCAAGAGATTGACCGCACCTTGCAGGGATTTGCTGACGCTTGCAACCAGATCCTCGACACCGCTAAGCGTGAAAAGTGCTGGAACACCGCCAAGCTGCACCACTTGGTTTATAGGCCAGTGAGAGCGGCAACGGGGTTGAAAGCCAACCACGTCTGTCAGGCGCTCCGCCGTGTGATTAGCAACGCCAAAGCGGTGAAACAAGTCCACAAGTTTCGCCCCACCAGCCTGACTTTGGATGTGCGTACTTTTAAGTACCGAGAGTCCGATCAAGCCGTGGGTGTGACCCTGATAAGTGGGCGAGTATGGCTCAAGCTCAAGATCGGTGGTTATCAAATCGCTTTGCTGCGGGGGCAAACGCCCACCAGTGCGACTCTGTCCAAGACCAGGCAAGGGGAGTACTACATCAACATTGCGGTTGAGTTGGACACTCCCCCAACTGGCAAGACTCCTAAGGTAATTGGAGTTGACTTGGGCAGGCGGGATATAGCCACCGCTAGTAACGGACGCTCTTGGGGTGGAGAACACATCCAGGCCGTCCGCGACCGGTTCAGCCGTGTACGCGCCAAGGTTCAATCCAAACGCACGAGGTCGTCTAGAAGACTGCTTCGTAGGCTCTCTGGGAGGGAACGGCGCTACCAGACATGGCTGAACCACAACATCAGCAGAACCTTGGTCAGGGATGCCCAGGCTATTGGTGCAGCACTGGCTTTTGAGGACTTGACAGGCATCCGAGAGCGCTTGAATCAGGAACCTCGGAGTAAGACTGAACGCCGTAGAGCCAATAGCTGGGCGTTCTACCAGCTCAGGATGTTTGTGACCTACAAGGCTGCCATTGCTGGAGTGCCTGTGGTACTGGTTCCGCCCGCCTATACCAGTCAGACCTGCCACCGGTGCCTGCACATCCACCCTGAGCAGGGCAAGTCCTACCGAAGCGGCAAGTCGTTCAAGTGTGGACATTGTGGCTGGGAAGGGGATGCTGATTATAACGCTGCTCAAGTAATCTCTCTCCTTGGGGCGACTGTAAACTCGCCTGAAATTCCGAAACTTAGCTGCTTTCTGGGGCCGCTAGGGATTGGGATAAAGCCCGCATCCTGCGCATAGCGCGGGTGCCGGGTAGTTTACTGGCATTTGCCCTTCCCCACGAGTTTGCCTATGTCTGTCATCCGTGCCCTCCACAGGCAGTTGGTAACCAAAGAGCGCTCTGCCGAAGAGATCGCCCGCGAATACCTGGAGCGTCTCACCCAACTGGAGCCGCAGCTCAAGAGCTTTATTACTGTGACCGAGGAACTGGCTCTGCAACAGGCCAGGGCGGTGGACGCCCGCATTCGCGCCGGGGAGACGATCGGCCCCTTGGCCGGGATCCCGTTGGCGGTGAAAGATAACCTTTGCACCCAAGGGATCCGCACCACCTGTGCCTCCCGGATGCTGGAGGGGTTCATTCCCCCCTATGAATCAACGGTGACGGCGCGGCTGGCGGCTGCCGGCATGGTGACGGTGGGCAAGACCAACCTGGACGAGTTTGCCATGGGCAGTTCTACGGAAAACTCGGCCTTTCAGCGCACCGCCAACCCCTGGGACCTGACGCGGGTGCCGGGGGGATCCTCAGGCGGGTCGGCGGCGGCGGTGGCGGCAGACCAGGCGGTGGTGGCCCTGGGATCGGATACGGGGGGATCGATCCGCCAGCCGGCGGCCTTCTGTGGCGTGGTCGGCCTCAAGCCCACCTATGGGCTGGTCTCCCGCTATGGGCTGGTGGCTTTTGCCTCCTCTTTGGATCAAGTGGGGCCCTTTGGGCGCACGGTGGAGGACGTGGCCCTGCTGCTGCAGGGGATTGCCGGCCATGACCCCCTGGATTCCACCAGCCTCAAGGTGGAGATCCCGGACTATAGCCAGGCCCTGATCCCCGAGATCAAAGGCTTCAAGATTGGAGTCATCCGCGACCTGCTGGGAGAAGGGTGTGGGGAAGAGACCCGCGCTGCCGTGCAAGCGGCCATCCAACACCTAGAGGAGCTGGGGGCAGAGATCCTGGAGATCGACTGTCCTAGCTTTCGCTATGGCCTGGCCACCTACTACATCATCGCCCCTTCGGAAGCTTCTTCCAATCTGGCCCGCTACGACGGCGTCAAGTACGGCCTGCGGGAACCCGCCGACTCGCTCTTGGCTATGTACGGCAAAACGCGCGCCCGCGGCTTTGGGCCGGAGGTGAAGCGGCGCATCATGATCGGCACCTATGCCCTCTCTGCCGGCTACTACGACGCCTACTACCTCAAAGCCCAGAAGGTGCGCACCCTGATCAAGCAGGATTTCCTCAGGGCCTTCGAGAAGGTGGATGTGCTGGTCAGCCCCACCACCCCCACGCCGGCCTTCAAGGCGGGGGAGCGGGAGGATCCCTTGAGTATGTACCTGTGCGACCTGATGACGATCCCGGTCAATTTGGCGGGCCTGCCGGGGCTGAGCCTGCCCTGTGGCTTTGCCAACGGTCTGCCCATTGGCCTGCAGATCATAGGCAACGTCTTGCAGGAGAGCAAGGTGCTGCGGGTGGCCTATGCCTATGAGCAGAGCACCGACTGGCACAAGCGGCGACCTCCCCTGGGACAGCCCCCCCTTGAGCAGGCCCAGGGAACCGCTCAACAGCCCAAAGCCAAGAGCAAGTCCACCAAGGGGAGCAAAAAATCCAAAAGCTGAGCCCACTAGGCCATGCCCATCTGGTTGGCTGCCGAGAAGCGCTCCATGAAGCGCAGGAAGCGCTCCCATTCTGCTTCTGTTTCCATGTCGTAGATCACTTCCAAGGCCTTGAATTCCCCGTTCAAGAACTTGGCTTTGATGTTGCGGGTGGTCAGCTCCCCTTCCTCGTCGATCATCCGCATGCCAAGGATGCTTTGCGTGTCGGACTTCAGCTCCTCAAAGCGAAAAATGGCGGATCCCCGCTTGCCGGTTTTGGATTTCAGCAACCGCACCTGCGTTGGCACTTCTGGAATACCGGGAGAAAACTCAATAGTGGCCATAATTTTTAAAAAAACTCATTCAAGTCATTATAGTTGTTCCAAACACGATGATTAAGACACTTTGTCGCTGACCCAAGCGATCCCCGCCCCTAGCGGCCCTCACCCCCAGCCCCTCTCCCAAGGGGAGAGGGGAGCTGGAGATCGATGGATAAGCTGTTTCCCAGCCATTTGCTAGGTGGGGATCGGATCCCCGGCCAGAAACTTTTTCAACTCCCAAGCGGCCATCTGCTCCAGGTGGTAACCGGCCTGGCGCTGCGCCTCGGCCACATCCGGGATCCGGTCACAGAGGGCAGCAACTCTAATGGGAAGGGGTCGGGCGGCCAAGTCGGCCCGGGCTGCCGGGGTGGCCTGGCCACAGAGAATCAGCAGGGGCTTCTGGGCCACCATGGCCTGCTCCAGCACCGCCCCCACTACCTTGCCCATGCTGCTCTGTTCGTCAAGGCGGCCCTCGCCAGTTACCACCAGATCGCAGCGGCGGAGACGCTCCGGCAGGGCCAAGTGCTGGGCCAAGAGCTGGATCCCGGACTCCAGGGTGGCGCCCAAAAAAGCCACCAATCCTGCCCCCAGCCCGCCGGCGGCGCCGGCCCCTGGGATCCCCTCCACGGCCCGGCCCAGATCCCGCTCCACCACCCTGGCCCACTGCTGCAGTGCCTGCTCCAATTGCCGCACTTGCTGGGGAGTGGCGCCCTTCTGGGGGGCAAAGACGGCAGCCGCCCCCAACGGGCCAGTGAGGGCGTTCTGCACATCGCAGAGGCCGCGGATGCGCTTGCCTTGCCAAATGCGCTGTTTAGGTGGCTCGATGCGCGCCAGGCGGGCCAGCTCCCCTCCCCCCCAGCCGATGGGATCCCCGGCCCCATCCAAGAGGCGATAGCCCAAGGCCTGCGCCATCCCCGCACCCGCATCGACGGTGGCGGATCCGCCCAGCGCTATCCAAATCTCGGCGATGGGATCCCGGCAGACGGCCCGCAACAGCTCCCCCAGGCCATAGGTGGTGGTGCGGGTGGGATCCCGCTGCTCAGGGGGCACCAAGGTCAGGCCGGCCACCTGGGCTACTTCCAGCAGCGCCCGCTCGCCTGCCACCCCGTACTCGGCCCAGACGGGATCCCCCAGCGGGCCAGTGACCCACAGCCCTCGTTTCTCTCCCCCCAGCGCCGGCAACAAGGTCTCCAGCGTGCCCTCGCCCCCATCGGCCAGGGGGAGTAGCTCCACCTTGGCCTTCGGCAAGACCTGGCGGATGCCCCGGGAGATGCTCTCCGCTGCTGCCTTGGCTGTCAGGGATCCTTTGAAGCTATCCGGGCAGATCAAAACCCGCCGAGGTGGGCGGCTGAACTCAGATCCCTGGTCTGGTGAACCCATACCCAGCATCAGCCCTAAAACGTCCTCGGCGGCAACAGAGAGGATGGATTGAACTTGGCTGCGGGCCCGCAAGGCTGAGCCCGGAGCTATTGGGCACTGCCCCCCTCCGCTGTTGGAGGTTGATCCGGTGTTGAAGGTTGGGGAGAGGGGACGGCGGCGGATGAGTTGCCCAAAGACTGCTCCAGGGCCAGACGCTGCTCCATCACCCGCAGAAAGTAGCCACCCATCATCGCCCCGGAGAGCATTTTTGCCAAGCTCTCGCGGTTGGTGATGATTTGAACGCCAAATTGGTCTGGCGGCAAACTGCCCACCAAGCTGCGAATGTTGTGGCCCAAGATCTCCAGGACCTCCGGCGACGAGTTGCGGGCGATGTCTTGAAAAACGCTGGGATCCTGAGACTGCAGATATTGCCAGAGCCGGTTGTTGGGGCTGGGCGTTTGCGCGGCCTCAAAACCAGGAATGAAATTGATCGGGCTCGACATGGAGTCACCAAGCTCCCCAAACACAGCAAATCTAGCCCAACTCGGAGCTGTTGGCCCCATTCCTTAGGCCTTCGCAGCTCCGCCAATTGGGCTATGTCAAACCTAACACCCGAGCCTCGCCGCCTTCGGTACGGGATCCCACCCCTTTGAGGCGGCAAATGCCGTACCTCGGGAGGCGCCGCCTCGGAGATCAACCGTCGGCCTCGGGGATCCCCTCTGCCGGCTCCTCTTCAGCTTCCGCCGGATCCCTGATAAACGAAGCGGGCACCACCGTCACTCCTACAATGCTGTCCTCCGGATCCAAGCGCTGCACCAGCACCCCTGTCGCCTCGCGAGACTGAGTAGGGATGGCCTTGGCCAACTGGCGCATGACAATGCCTCTGGCAGTTACCAACAGGATCTCGTCCTCGGCATTGACGATGCGCAGGGCAGCCAGCTCATCCGACTCCTGGCGGAACTTAGTGGCGATCACCCCCTTGCCGCCCCGGTTTTGCCGGCGGAAGTGGTCGATGGCCGAGCGCTTGCCCCGCCCTTCTTTGGTAATCACCAGCACCCAGGGGTTGGCCAGCCTCTCCCCCTCTCGCTCAGCGGCCATCACCGACTCGGCAAAGATGATGTCCATGCTGACGATGTCGTCGCCGGGGTTGAGGGTGATGGCCCGCACGCCGCGGGTGGCTCGCCCCAGGGGGCGCAGTTGCTCGTCATCTGCCCGGAAGCGGATGCACATGCCCTGGCGGGTCGCCATAACCACATCGTCGCTGGAGCGGGCGCGGCGCACCCAGCGCAGCTCATCGTTTTCCTCCAGAGAGATGGCAATCAGGCCGTTGGAACGCACATTGGCAAAGGCGCTGAGGGCCGTTTTTTTGATGTAGCCCGCTCGGGTGAGCATCACCAAGTATTCGTCGTCGCTGAACTCGCTCACGGGCACCATCGAGGTAACCCGCTCTTCCCGAGTGATGGGCAGCAACTGGACGATGGCGCTGCCGCGGGCGGTGCGGCTCCCCTGCGGGATCTCGTAGGCGGGCAGGGTATAGACCATCCCCCGATCCGTGAAAAAGAGGATAGTGTCGTGGCTGCGACAGGCAAAAAACTGCTCGATGGCATCGTCGTCTTTGATGCGGGCGCCGGCCTTGCCGCGGGTGGCCCGCCCCTGCACCTGGAACTCTTCAAGGTCCATGCGCTTGATGTAGCCCTGCTCGGTGAGGAAGATGACCGTCTCGCGGTTCTCGATCAGATCGGCAACCTTGAGCTCACAGTCTTCCAGGCAGAGGCGGGAGCGGCGCGGGCTGGCAAAGCGGCTCTTGAGCTGCTGCAGCTCTTCGCTGATGATCTGCATCACCCGCTCCCGGCGGGCCAAAATATCCCGCAAATCGGCAATTTGCCTCACCAAGTCTTCGTGTTCGGCCTGGATTTTCTCCGCTTCTAGGGCGGTGAGGCGGCGCAGTTGCATCTGTAAAATGCCATCGGCTTGCGCTTCGCTCAGGCCCAACGTTGCCTGCAACTCAGCTCGGGCTGTGGCGGCATCGGCGGCTCCGCGGATGAGGGCGATCACCCGATCCAACTGCCCCAAAGCCAAAAGGTAGCCCTGCAACAGGTGATCCCGCTCTTCGGCTTTCTGCAGCTCGTAGCGGGTGCGCCGCTCGATCACCTCTGCCCGAAAATCCAAGAAAGCCTGCAGTGCGTCCCGCAGCGTCAGGGTGCGCGGCTCGCCGTTGAGGATGGCCAGCATGTTGACCCCGAAGTTGCTCTGCAGGGGGGTTTGCTTGTAGAGGTTGTTGAGCACCACCTGAGGCTGAGCATCCCGCTTCAGCTCGATCACCACCCGCATGCCCTCGCGGTCGCTTTCGTCGCGGATGTCGGCAATGCCCTCCAGTTTTTTCTCGTTGACCAGCTCGGCAATTTTTTCAATCATGGCTGCCTTGTTGGTTTGGTAGGGCAGCTCGGTGATGATGATGGCCTCCCGCGTCGGTCGGCCCCGCTGCTCGATGGTCTCCACCGTGGCCACCCCCCGCAAGGTGATGGAGCCGCGCCCGGTAGTATAGGCTTCGCGGATGCCTTCCTGGCCCATGATCAGCCCGCCGGTGGGGAAATCGGGGGCCGGGATCCACTGCATCAGCTCCAGGCTGGTCAGGTTGGGGTTGTGGATGAGGGCGATCAGGCCGTCCACCAGCTCTCCCAGGTTGTGGGGCGGGATGTTGGTGGCCATGCCCACGGCAATGCCAGAAGAACCGTTCAACAGCAACTGCGGGATCCGCGCCGGCAGCACCAGCGGCTCCTGCTGGGATCCGTCGTAGTTGTCGATGAAGTCGACGGTGTTGGCGTCGATATCCTGCAGCAGGGCTTCCTGGGCAAAAGCGGTGAGGCGGCACTCGGTGTAGCGCATGGCCGCCGGCGGGTCGTTGTCGATGGAGCCGAAGTTGCCGTGCCCGTCCACCAGGCGCTCCCGCATGGAGAAGTCCTGGGCCATGCGCACCAGGGCTTCGTAAACCGCCTGATCCCCGTGGGGATGGTATTTCCCGATCACATCCCCCACGACGCGGGCGCACTTGCGAAAAGGGCGATCCGCCGTCAGGCCCAGCTCGTGCATGGCGTAGAGGATGCGGCGATGCACCGGCTTGAGGCCGTCGCGGGCATCCGGCAGAGCCCTCCCGACAATCACGCTCATGGCGTATTCCAGGTAGGACTGCGCCATCTCCCGCTGCAGGTCGGTGGAGATGATGCGCGCGGTCAATTCGTTGTCGCTCATGGGTGGGGGTAGAGGTGAGGGATCCCGGTCGGCTTGGGCGCGGGCACGGTTCGAGGTTACAAAGCTGTCGCAGCAGCAATCGCCATTGCCGGCCAACGGTCGGCAACCCAGGAAACTAAAATAAAGTGCGCCTGCGTCTAGTCTACCATTGCCTTTTGCCGGGGCAGAGGGAGTTGCCCGGAGCCGCCCCCTGTCCCAAGGGGATCCCTGAAGACATTTATAGATAAAAATCTATCCTCTAATCGGGGCGTTATGGTAACGCTCAATGATAGGCTGCCTATAGCATTGAGGGCAGTGGGGCATGTTGGGCCAAGTGACGGGGCAAGGTGGGGGAGTGCTGGCTTGGCGTCGGCGTCTGAGCCTAGAAAACTGGCGTGGGGATCTCTTCGGTGGCCTGACGACGGCTATTGTCTCGCTGCCGATGGCCCTGGCCTTTGGGGTGGCTTCTGGTGCCGGGCCGGTGGCGGGCTTGTATGGGGCGGTGTGTGTGGGCTTTTTTGCTGCCCTGTTCGGCGGCACTCCCACCCTCATCTCCGAGCCCACCGGGCCGATGACGGTGATGATGACGGCAGTCATTGCCAAGGTTACCGCCAGCTATCCGAACCAGGGACTGGGGCCGGCCTTCACGGTGGTGATGGTGGGGGGCCTGTTTCAGGTGCTGTTTGGATCCCTGAAGCTGGGCAAATACATCACCCTTATGCCCTACAGCGTCATCTCCGGCTTTATGTCGGGGATCGGCTGGATCATGATTTTGCTGCAGATCCCGCCCCTTTTGGGCCACGCCAGCCAGGGGGGAGTGATCGGGGCGGTGCAGAACCTGCCGACCTACCTGCTCAATCTCAAGTTCCCGGAACTGGGGTTGGGGCTGCTGACCCTTGCGATCCTCTTTGGCTATCCCAAGCCTTGGCGAAGAGTGGTGCCGCCCCAGTTGGTGGCCCTGGTGCTGGGAACGCTGGTGGCCAACTTGTTCATGGCTGACTGGGATTTGCGGCGCATCGGGCCCATCCCCACCGGCTTGCCCCAGGTGCAATGGCCGCAGTTGCCCTTTGCTTCCCTGGCCAGCTTGGTGTTGGACGGGGTGGTGCTGGGCATGCTGGGCTGTATCGACACCCTCTTGACGGCGGTGATTGCCGACAACCTCACCCGCACCCGCCACGACTCCGACCAAGAGCTGATCGGGCAGGGGATCGCCAACCTGGTCTCCGGCTTCCTGGGGGGCTTGCCGGGGGCGGGGGCGACCATGGGCACGGTGGTGAATATCCAGTCAGGGGGACGTACGCCCTTGGCGGGCATCACCCGCGCCCTCATCCTCTTGATGGTGGTGCTGTTTGCCGCTCCCCTCACCCAAGGGATCCCGATGGCGGTGCTGGCGGGGATCGCCTTTAAGGTGGGGGTGGATATCCTCGACTGGAGCTTCCTGAAGCGGGCCCACCGCCTCTCCCTCAAAGGGGCAGCCATTATGTACGGGGTGATGTTCATGACGGTGTTCGTGGATCTCATCGCCGCCGTGGGGGTAGGGGTATTTGTGGCCAATTTGCTCACCATTCAGCGTCTGAGCGAGCTGCAAGCGGAAGAGGTGAAAGCCATTACCGATGCGGACGATGCCGTAGATCTCACCCCGCGGGAAAAGGAATTGCTGCGCCAGGGCCGCGGTCAGGTGTTGCTATTTTACCTGAGCGGGCCGATGATCTTCGGGGTTTCCCAAGCCATTTCCCGCCAACATCAGGCGGTGGCCTCCTGCCAAGCGCTGGTGGTGGATCTATCAGATGTGCCGATGCTGGGAGTTTCGGCGACGCTATCCTTGGAAAATGCCATCCGCGAGGCCCTGGATCGGGGCAAACAGGTGTGGATTGTTGGGGCCAAGGGCCGGATCCGGCAGCGCCTAGAAAGCCTGCATTTGCCGCTGCCCCCAGAGCGGTTTGTGGACAGCCGTGAGGTGGCCTTGGCCGAGGCTGTTGCCCAGTTGGGCTTGCCGCTCGAGGCCAGTCCCCTGGTTTGAGTAACCCCAATTGGCCTGAGCCACAAAGCTGCGGGATCCGTTTGCCAGATCTAGGTTAAGTCTGAGTCTATGCAATGGAAGGGTCGGGTCGCCTACTTGGCAACCATGCATCGCAAAGAGCAGGTCATCGGCCCTCTCTTGGCCGAACATTTGGGGATCCAAGTTCAAGTAGTAGCTTTCGACACCGACCAACTGGGCACCTTCTCGCGGGAGCGGCCCCGACCGGGGGATCCCATCCACACCCTACGCCTGAAAATTGAGAGAGCCCGCCAAGCTCATCCCGCCTCTTTGGTTTTGGCCAGCGAGGGATCCTTTGGCCCCCACCCCCAGATCCCTTGGATCCCTTGGAACCAAGAATGGGTCATGCTCAGGGTTTTTGAACCCGGCGCGGAGCCCTTGGAGCTGGTCGGCTATGCAGAGAGCACCCAAACCAATTTCAGCCATCGCTGGGTGCAGAGCTGGGCAGAAGCGCTGGACTTTGCCCAAAGGGCGGGTTTTCCCCAGCACGCCCTGATCGCCCTCGACCAGCCAGAAAAGCCCCAGGTTATCCACAAAGGAATCCAAGACGAAGCAACCCTGAAGCAGGTGGTGGGGGAGCTGCTGGCTCGGCAGGGTGGCCTGCATCTGGAAACCGACATGCGGGCCCTGCACAACCCAACCCGGCTCCAAGTCATCGCAGCCGCCACCCAAAACCTAATCGCCAAAGCCCAAAGCCTGTGCCCGGCCTGCGGCACTCCCGGCTACTGGCAGATCCGCTCGGTCTCTGGACTGCCCTGCGGCCAATGTGGCGCCCCCACCCCCGTGGCCAAGGCTTGGGTATATGGCTGTTCCCGCTGTTCTCACACCCACACCGAGCCTGTGGCAGAGCCCTGGGCAGATCCCGCTCAGTGTGCTTTCTGTAATCCCTAGCCTTGTCTTGAGCCCGACCTCAGGCTCTCCAGAGCCGGCATTGTCATCCCCGCAGAGGAGTTGTAGTCGTTTCAGGTTAGGGTGAGACACCTGGGCTATAGAGAAAAAGCCCTTCGCTGTATGCACTCAACGTTTCAGACGTGGGTGCAGTGTCCTAGTCTGAATCGAAATGACCATAAAGGAAGGTTTGAACCAAAAAAGGGATCCACTGCAGTGGATCCCCTAACCAGCTATGAACCTGCAAAAGAGGTCAACTCATCAGAAGTTGAACACAGCCCGCAGAGCACCTACACCAATGGTTGGGTCGTTGTCCCCAGGTAGAGCACCATTGGGGTTGCTCACAAAGTAGGCCGCCGGGGTAAGGGTGAGGTACTCGTTCACCGGGAAGCTGTAGTAAACATCCACAATGAACGGGCGGGTATCCCAAACTCCTTCATTTTTGGTGGTCACAATTGGCTGGCCAAAAACCACACCCCCTTGAGCACCCTCAATGAACAGATCTGGGAAGGCGAAGCCAAACAGGAATCCGTTAAAATCTTCATCACCCGGATCGATGGTGCCAGCCGGTACCACATTGGGCAAGTTGTAATCCACATTGCCAGCAGTAAACCAGCCAGATACGATGACGCGGGGGGTAATCTCCCAGTTGGCAGCCACAGAAAAGGCGTTCACCCGTGCAGAGGTGGACACATTGGTTACTCTCAGAGGGCCACGGAAAAGAGCTGTACCGTTGGCCAAGAACTCAGGGCCATCGTTTGCCGTCTGCAGATAGGTACTGGCAAACTGCAGGTAAATCTCTAGATTTTCATTCGGCAGGAAGCCCAGCTCCACCGCGTGGGCACTGTCGCTACCGGTTATACCGCTGTCGCCGAAGCCCTTGCCCAAGGCTTGAGCGTTCCTGGTGCTGTAGCTGTAGGCCAAGCGCAGTTGATCGGAAAGGCGGTAGCGGAAGCCAAACAGAGCTCCACCTGGCACATCCGCCGTGGAGTTGGGAGCATCAGCAAAGTCGGAGAGAGCTTCGAAGGGTGTGCTGTAGTTGAATACATCGAACACACCTGAGCCAACGATACCCGTGTAGATGGTAGCTGCTTGGTTGAAAGCTGGGAATTGGTAGATCAGCTTGGCCAGGGTGAAAGTGCCGCCGCCACCACCGCCAAACTCAAGGCCGGGATCCCCCTCAAAGAACTCAGTCTCAGCGTTGCGAGCTTGGAGACGAATGCGCAGGCGATCGCGACCCACAAAAGAAGCATCGAAGTTCAAACGTACCCGATAGGGAAGAGTCATGTTGGCTTGGTTTTGCTCTGCTACTACCTGCCCATTAACAACTCTGTCTTCCGTGAGAGCGCTGCCTACAACAGCGGCGATGACTTGGGCATTCAACTTGGTAACCGGGTTGAAGACCTTCCCTTTCAAATCAGTAACATCGGCTTCCAGGGCATCCACCCGCCCGCGCAGGGCTGCCAGCTCAGCAGAAAATTCCTCTTGCAAGCGCTGCAGAGTGGCCAAGTCTTCCTTGGAGACTTTGTCGGCCAAACCGGCTGCAATCAACTCATTGATGCGATCCAAGCAGGCGTTCATACCGGCGGCAAACTCAAAGCGAGTCATAGCCCGGTTGCCGCGGAAGGTGCGGTCAGGGTAGCCGGCAATACAACCGTAGCGCTCCACCAAGGATTGCAGGGCTTGGAAGGCCCAGTCGGTGGGTTGCACATCCGAAAGCTCAGAGATGGAGGTGACAGGCCCTGTAGCTTGGGCATGAGCCACTCCAGGGGTCAAGACTGCCGCTGCACCCAGAGTGCCGGCCAGCAGCGTTTTCCAATAGTTCGCGTGTTTCGCGGGCATGTTTCTCTCCTTGTTCTTTTCCTCACACCTTTTTGGCTGTAGAAGTGTCCTCATGGAAGCGACAAACTGTCTACCTCAACAACGAGCCTGGCAATCGCGGACTCTGGGAAGACATAATACAGCCGAAGTCCACATCGTCTACCACTTTACACACTTTCTGGGCAAGACTCAATGCAAGACCCAACTGCGGTAGATGATCGAGGCTCGATATCCACTACTCTACCTCAGGGATCCGGCTCTGGCTAGCGGGTGTATCCCAAACCAAGACAGAGCTCTCAAGCTGCAAGCTCCGGTGGGGATGGGCGGTACCGGACTCGAACCAGTGACATCCTGCTTGTAAGGCAGGCGCTCTACCGCTGAGCTAACCGCCCTGGGGGATCCCAGTCCACCGAGTTTAGCATTCCCAAAGAACTATTTCCCCATGCCCAGGCTTTGCGCCTTCTGGTACACCTTCCCCTCGGTCAGGAGGGAGGGGGCGATGCAGATCTCCACCTGCTGCATTTCTCGGAGATTGGCAGCCCCCAGGGTGGCCATGCTAGTGCGCAGAGCACCCCAGAGGTTGTGGGTGCCGTCGTCCAGGCGGGCGGGGCCGCACAAGATCTCTTCCAGGGTGCCGGTGGATCCCACGCGGATGCGGGTGCCGCGGGGCAAAACGGGGCTGGGGGTGGCCATGCCCCAGTGAAAGCCGCGACCCGGCGCCTCCTGAGCACGGGCCAAGGGAGATCCGATCATCACGGCGTCGGCTCCGCAGGCGATGGCCTTGCAAATATCCCCGCCGGTTACCAATCCGCCATCGGCAATGATGGGAACGTAGGCGCCGGTTTCCGCCAAAAACTGCTCCCGTGCAGCGGCACAGTCGGCGATGGCCGTAGCCTGCGGCACTCCCACCCCCAACACGCCGCGGGAGGTACAGGCAGCCCCCGGGCCGATCCCCACCAAGACACCGGCAGCTCCGGCCTGCATCAGCTCCAAGGCAACATCGTAGGTAACACAGTTGCCCACCACAACAGGAATGGGCATCGACCGGCAAAATCGGGCCAGATCCAGCAGTTCCATGCCTTCGGGAACCTTGTGGTGAACGGAAACCACCGTGGCCTGAACGAAAAACAGATCCCCCCCGGCTTCAGCCACCAGGGGGCCGTATTGGGCGGCGTGGGCGGGCACGCAGCTAGCGGCGGCAATGGCGCCGGAGGCTTTAATCTGGCGGATGCGCTCTTGGATTAGCTCTGGCTTCACCGGCTCGCTGTAGAGGCGCTGCATTAGGGGCACAAACTCGTCTTTGCCCACCGACGCAATCTGATCCAACACCTCATCGGGATCAGCATAGCGGGTTTGGATCCCATCCAGGTTCAGCACCCCGAAGGCCCCCAGCTCCGAGAGCAAAATGGCCACTCGCACATCCACCACGCCGTCCATGGCGCTGGCGATGATGGGGATGGGCCGTTGGATCCCTCCCAGGGTGAAGTGGGTGTCCACCAAGCTGGGATCCAGGGTTCGCCTGCCCGGCACCAGCGCGATCTCATCCAGCCCGTAAGCGCGTCTTGCCTGCCGATTGCGCCCCAGTTGTGCGTTCATTTCCCTCCCCTCTGACAGGATCCCTTCTTCCTATCATGCCGCCAACGTGTGATTTGAGACTAGCAAGAGCCGGGTTTTCCCTCCGGTTTAGCTTCGCTTGTCTCTGCCTCAACGGAAGTCTGGCCGGTCTGGCAGAAGCCATACCCTCGCCCGAGTTAAAGCCCTTGTGGAGTTTCCGGCGAGGAAACAGGGCTCTTCCCTTGCAATGAGGGGGGCAGGGGAGTGAAAATGTGGCCTTCTTGCAGGTTGCCGAAGCTGTGGCAGCGCTCGGATCCCCAGCGGAAGCCGTAGAGGGCGATGTAGGCGCACATTAAGGCATCGACTTGGTCTTCGTAGTTTTTGAGTTGGCGGCCCCTAAGGGATCCCACCTCCACTTGGAGCAGGGGCTCGTGGCCTTGCAGAGACGGATCGGCGCTGGCCAAGGCGCGCAGATGTTGCTGGTACAGCCGCCACGCCTGTTCTCGTTGCAGCCAGGTGCGGCGGGGACGCGCTTTGTAGGGGAGGCTGCGGCTGAGGCCAAACAGGCTCACCATGGCGCTGTGGGGGAAGACTTCGGTGATCTGCCGGGCCAGGGATCCCTGCTCGATGCTGGCCTGCTCGCGAAAGCCATAACGGGAGAGAGCTTGCACCAGGGCCTCCCCTCGCACCTGGCCGTTTTTGGCCAAGAGGCGGCGGTTGGCCGGGTGGGCGCCAGCGGCATAGGCGCGAAACACCCGGTTCAGCTCGGCTTCCGCCCGCCGCTGGCCGCTGGGGTTGGGGACGCGCAGGGGGGCATCCACCGCCACCAGGCAGGGATCCCCTCCCGCTTGGGCTTGGATGTAGTCCACAATCTCCTGGTCGGTTTGCAAGAGGCGGTTGTCCCGCAGGTGGCCCGTCAGGTTCGGGGCTTGGGGATCCCCGCTCTCAACCTCCAGCGTTGCCACGCCAGAGGGGTTGCGGGCCGACCAGGCCAGGTCTAGGCCAATGCAGATTAACCGTGCCACGCCGCCTTCTCCTTCCGTTAGTAGGATGGCTCGCCCTCACCCCCCGGACGCCTGGGAGAGGGAAATGCCCAAGAATAAAGGGATCCCAGCCGGGATCCCGGAAGATGGTTGCTCTGACAAGGCAGCAGACTTTCCGCTAGCTGGCGAAGCCTCTGCCTCTTCCTGCCCGAAGATTAGTAGTCGTAGTCATCCACGCCGCCGCCACCGCCAGCGGGCTTGTTGCTCTTGGGCTCCGGCTTGTCTACCACGATGGCCTCGGTGGTGAGCACCATGCTGGCAATCGAGGCGGCGTTTTGCAGGGCAGAGCGAGTGACTTTGGCCGGGTCAACGATGCCCGCCTCAAACATATCCACATAGGCGTCGTTCTGGGCGTCGTAACCCACCGTGAAGGGTTTCTCTTTCACCCGCTCCAGCACGATCGAGCCGTTCTGGCCGGCATTCTCGGCAATGCGGCGCAGCGGAGCGCCCAGCGCGCGGGCAACCAGCATGGCCCCTACCAGCTCATCGCCGGACAAGTTGGCCTGCGCCCACTCCGTTACCGCCGGCATCAGGTGCGCCAGGGTAGTGCCGCCGCCGGGGACGATCCCCTCTTCCACCGCCGCCTTGGTGGCGTTGATGGCGTCCTCCAGGCGCAGCTTGCGATCCTTCATCTCAGTTTCGGTGGCCGCGCCCACTTTGATCACCGCCACACCGCCGGAGAGCTTGGCCAGGCGCTCTTGCAGTTTTTCTTTGTCGTAGGTGGAGTCGGTTTCTTCAATTTGGCGACGGATTTGCTCACAGCGGGCTTTGACAGCCGCTTCGTTGCCTTCCGCCACGATGGTGGTGTGGTCTTTGGTTACCGTGACGCGACGGGCCGA
The DNA here is from genome assembly GCF_054060575.1 of Thermostichus sp. MS-CIW-15. Lineage (NCBI taxonomy): Bacteria > Bacillati > Cyanobacteriota > Cyanophyceae > Thermostichales > Thermostichaceae > Thermostichus > Thermostichus sp. MS-CIW-15. The sequence continues at coordinate 138,347 of NZ_JBSSDI010000001.1, forward strand.
GCCGAAGGAGTCGAGACGGGCGTTCTCCAGCTTCAGGCCGCGCTCTTCGCTGATGACCTCACCGCCAGTGAGGATGGCGATGTCTTCCAGCATGGCCTTACGGCGATCCCCAAAGCCAGGCGCTTTCACCGCCACCACGCTCAGCACGCCCCGCAGCTTGTTCACCACCAGAGTGGCCAGGGCTTCTTTCTCGATGTCTTCGGCGATGATCAGCAGCGGACGACCGGCGCGGGCCACTTGCTCCAGCACCGGCACCAGGTCTTGTACCAGGGTGATTTTCTTATCGGTAATCAGGATGTAGGGGTTTTCCAGAACCGCCTCCATCCGCTCCGTGTCGGTGACGAAGTAGGGGGAGATGTAGCCTTTGTCAAAGCGCATCCCCTCCGTCACTTCCAGCTCAGTGGTCATGGACTTGCCTTCTTCCAGGGAGATCACCCCTTCGCGGCCCACTTTGTCCATGGCCTCGGCGATCATGCGGCCCACTTCCTCATCGTTGCCGGCGGAAATGGCCGCCACCTGGGCAATGGCTTTGGAGTCTTCCACCGGGCGGGCATGTTCGGCGATCTTGTCCACCAGGAACTTCACGGCTTTGTCGATGCCGCGCTTGAGGGCAATCGGGTTGGCGCCGGCGGCCACGTTTTTCAGCCCTTCTTTAACCATGGCGTGGGCCAGGACGGTGGCGGTGGTGGTGCCGTCCCCAGCCGTGTCATTGGTCTTGGAAGCCGCCTGACGGATCAAGGAGACGCCAGTGTTTTCAATGTGGTCTTCCAGCTCGATCTCTTTGGCGATGGTTACCCCATCGTTAACAATTTGGGGTGCGCCAAACTTCTTCTCCAGCACGACGTTGCGCCCTTTGGGACCCAGGGTAACGGCTACGGCTTCTGCCAAAATATCCATGCCGTGCTCTAGGGCGCGGCGGGCTTCTTCACTGAAGATGATTGATTTGGCCATAGTCAACCTCTCCGATGCAAATGCAGGTAAGGGTGAAACAGAGTCTTAAGGATTCAATCGTTCGTTGAACTGCTGCTGAATCACTGACTATTACTGAACAATGGCGAGAATGTCCCGCTCGGCCAACAGCACATATTCATCGCTGCCCAGCTTGACTTCGGTTCCGGCATACTTGGAGTAGAGCACTTTGTCGCCGGCTTTCAGTTCCATCGGGATCAGCTTGCCCTCGTCGTTGCGCTTGCCAGGGCCAACAGCAACCACTTCCCCCACCTGGGGCTTTTCCTTGGCAGTGTCCGGCAAGAAGATCCCACCTGCGGTTTTCTCGTCCTGCTGAGCGATTTTGACCAGCACGCGGTCGCCCAGCGGCTTCAGGGTAGAGACGTTAAGAGCTACTGCAGCCATGACGAATGTCCTCCGTGATCCTAAAGCACGAAGCTGAAGTTTTCATTTCCATTAGTTCCACTTCCCCGAAGGGAAGCGACTTAGCACTCTCGACTTACGAGTGCTAGTTTATCAGCCAACTTTCTGGCCTGACAATAGCCTCTGTCGGTGGGATCCCGCTTTTGGCGGGTACGGTCGGGGTGCGGATCCCCCTACTTCTGGGCCTGTTGTGGGATCATGGCCTGAGGTAGGTTGGGCAAGCAGGTGCGGATCCCGTTGTTTCAAGTGGATGCGTTTACGGCAGTGCCTTTTAAGGGCAATCCGGCAGCGGTGTGTTTGCTGCCTCAGGAGCTGCCGGCAGCTTTGATGCGAGCAATTGCGGCGGAGAACAATCTGTCGGAAACGGCTTTTTTGCTGCCCCAGGGATCCGAAGGCGAGGTTCCCCACTATGGGCTGCGCTGGTTTACTCCCACCACGGAGGTAGAACTCTGTGGCCATGCCACGTTGGGCAGCGCCTATGTGCTCTTGACCGAGATTCACCCGGAAGCTCAGGGGGTGGCCTTTTCCACCCGCAGTGGCCGGCTGCAGGTGCGGCGGCAGGGGGAGCGGCTGGCGATGGATTTTCCCGCCCAGTTCCCGCAACCCTGGCCGGAAGGCCAAGAGCAGGTGGCTGCGGCATTGGGGATCCCTCCTCTGGAGTTGTACCGCGGCAGCATGGGGGTAGCGGTGCTGACTTCGGCCCAGCAGGTGCAGCAGCTGCAGCCGGATTGGGAGCGGGTTCAGGCACTGCCTGTTTCTGGGTTGATCGTCACTGCCTCGGGAGGGGATCTAGAAGACCAGCCAGATTTTGTCTGTCGTGTTTTTGCCCCCCAGTTGGGGATCCCGGAGGATCCGGTGACCGGGTCTGCCCAGTGCCTGTTGACACCCTATTGGTCGCAGCGCCTGGGCCGGACTGAGCTCAAAGCCCGCCAGCTCTCGGCGCGGGGAGGCGAGCTGTGGTGTCGCGATCTCGGCACTCGGGTGGAGATTGCCGGGCAGGCGGTGCTGGTGATAGCGGGAGAGCTGAGGATTCCCTAAAAAAACACCCCGGCTGGCTCCGAGGTGCTGGGAAGACTCTCGCGAAGAATAAGTGCGCAAGCTAGCCCAAAAGTTCTGCCGCCTGGATGAGCTCCACTTGCTTTTTCTTGAGCACTAGCAGAAGCTGGGTGATGGCCACCGCTGCCAGGAAGGCCACCAACCACTTCACCCGTTCCGGGTTCTGCAGCACCAGATCCCGCTCCACTTGGCCAAAGCCGCCCACGTTGGGGTTGTTGGTAACCGGATCCCCTTCTTGGACGCTGTCGCCAATGTTAACCACCAACTCCGGCCCCGGCGGCACCACCAAGTGCTTCAGTCCGCCTTCAGTCTCGAAGCTGAGCACCCGCGTGCCCGGCAACTCGTATTCGGGCGGCACCAGGGCGGCCAGCTCAGGCGGCAGATCGCTGAGGTCAGATTCGATGGTGGCGATGCTTGTCAGACGACCCGTGGCAGGAGCGCGGAAGACGTTGTTGTTGCTGAGGCTGCCATCGGGGTTGATCTGGCCACGACCGCGGTTGGCGCCAATGTAAACCCGATATTTCATGAAGGCCACGGAGGGATCCTCCTTCGGGTCAGGGGCGACCACCGGGAAGACGATTTCCTGGTGCTGCTCGCCGGGCAGGGGACCCACCAGGAGAATGTTGGGCTTCTCGTCGCTGTAGGGAGTGATGTAGGTCTCAGCGGTTTCCTGGCGCTGCTCCTCCGTCATCTCCTCCTCGGTGGCCAGGCGGAAGCCTTCTGGCAACACCACCACAGCGCCAACGTTCAAGCCGCCCTTGCTGCCATCCGCCAACACCTGTTGCTTGCTCAAGTCATAGGGGATCCCGACCTTGATGGTGAACACCTGGCCCGGGGTAACTGCCTGCGGCACTTCGGCACGGGCAGGCATGGCGTTCAGGTGGCAGTTGGCACAGACGATTTTCCCGGTGGCCTCGCGCGGGTTGTCGTAGGCCATCTGGGCGTAGTACGGATAGGCTGCTGCCGGAGGGGATCCCGTCCCCAGCAACAGCAGCAGCGCACACAAGGCCAAGTAAATTCGCTTCATAAGTTAGCTCAGAATCTCAATCAAAATTCTCGCAAGCCCTTTGGGGCAATCTCCTCAAAGCTCACAACTCATGCTCTAGCCAGGACTAGCGCAGCAACCTCTCTGGCCTTTTCCCCCACTTCTGACCCGGCTGTGGCCCCTTACAGGGGTCTCTCTGGAGCCTATCGTAACGCCTCAGGCCTCGCGGAAATCGGGGCCTTGCCAGGGGCTGAAGCGAACGTTGTCGCCGTCCACCGTGGCGCTCACCAGCTCCAGGGAGCGGGGAGCCGGCCCCCGGATGACCTTGCCGTTGGCCGCGTACTGGGATCCGTGGCAGGGGCACTTGAACAGGTTTTCCCCCGCGTTCCAGGGCACCACACAGCCGAGGTGGGTGCAAACCGCGTTGAGGCCGTAGTTGGCCACCGCCCCGTTGTCGATCACAATGTAGGTGGGATCCCCCTTCAAGCCTTGGGCCAGCACGCGATCCGTGGCGGCGTGAGTGGCCAACAGCTCACTGACGCTGATGGGCTTGCCGAGAGCATCTTGAGCTATCACACCTTCTCCTGCCCCACCGGAAGAGGGCGGAATAAAATACTTCACCACCGGGTAGAGGGTGCCCACCACCACCACCCCCACCGAGCTGCTGAGGAGGGCATTCAGAAAAACCCGCCGGCTCATGGGGGGTGCCTCGAAGTTGCTAACCGCTTCCGTCATAATGGCCAGTACAAACCTGAGAAGTTTTAATGTTCGTTGACAAACGACATCATCCTAACCGAGCTCCTTGGCTAATATCATTAAGAAATGCAAAGCTAAAGGAAGTGCAAGGGAAGAGGCGGCGGTTTTTCTGCTGCGGCCCAGCTCAGTCCCAACCCAATCCGAGCCAGACCATGACGGGATCCGACTTTCAAGCTTTGCTGCGGGAGAAGTGGGGCTATTCCTACGACGTGCAACTGCGCCGCATGGGGGGCAGGGTGGTTCTGTTGGTGATGTGGCGCTACCTGGAGCAGCCCTCTTTCCCCTTGAGCGAAGCCGAGTATCTGGCTCGCCTGGAGTCTGTCATGGCCCATTTGCAGGCGTGGGGCGTGTGGGAAGCGGTGCAGCGAGAAATTGAGGCTACCCGTCAGAAACCCCGCATAGGCAAGGCGGTGGCCATTCCTTTGAATTTGCAAGGGGTGGGAGAGCGCGCCTCCGAGTGGCTGCTGTAGTCTTCCTCGCCCCCGGCTCTTCCCTGAAGGGGAGTTTGCAATTGCAGCAACCGACAGGTTCGTCCCTATGACGAAAACTCCAGACCTCAGCCGGCCTGCGGCTATCCAACTTCCACCAGGCCGGCCTGCAAGGCATGCAGGAACTGGCGGGCGGTGCGACCGGAAAAGCCGTTCTGCTGTTGCGCCCAGAGGAGGGCTTGGCGGCGCAAGGTATCTAAAGGGTGCGGGAGGCCCAGCCGTTGCGCCAGGTGTTCTACCGTGGCCAGGTAGTCAGCTTGGCTAAAAGGGGTGAAGGTAAGGGTAAGGCCGAAGCGATCCCGCAGCGACAGCTTTTCCTGCACCGTATCCCAGGCGTGGACCTCTTGATCTTGGGGACTGGGACGATCGCCAAAAAACTCGCGGATAAGGTGGCGGCGGTTGCTGGTGGCGTAGAGACGGACGTTGGGCGGTGGTGGAACAAGATCTCCTTCCAGGAGCACCTTGAGCTGCTTAAACTCAGTTTCGTCGGCCTCAAAGGAGAGATCGTCCACAAACAGGACAAAGGGCAGCCCCCACCCTCCCAGATCTGCCAAGATCTGAGGCAATTGACCCAAATCTCCCCGTCTCAGCTCCAAAAGGCGCAGCCCCTGGGAACCGTAGCGGCGCAGCAACGCCTTCACCAGCGAAGACTTGCCGGTGCCCCGCGCCCCATAGAGCAGCACATGCAACGCCGGATCCCCCCGCAGCAGGGCTTCGGTGTTGGCAGCCAACTGCCGTTTCTGCCGTTCATAGCCGTAGATCTCTTCCCAGTCGGGCAAGTCGGGAGTGGGGATCCCCTCTAGCCCTGCCGGCCCCCAGCGAAAGGCCCAATAGCGGCCACAGAGCCCCACCCCCGCTCGGCGGTAGTGGGCGATCAGCGCCTCCAGGCTCAGGCCCCAGTCGGCAAAAGAGCGCGGATCCCAGCCAGGGCTCTCCCCTTCCCCATCCGGCCAAGGGATCCCCAGGCCCAGCGCCCGCATCTGCTCGGCAATGGTCTCCTGGCTATCGGCCAGGATCTGCAGGCAGCGGAGATCGTGGCGGGCCGCTTGCACAAGGGGGGCTGGGATCCCTTGGGGTCGAAGCGCCGCCCGCGAGAAAGGGTTATCGGCCCAGCGGATCTCTCGGATTAGCCACTCCCGCCAGCTCAAGCCCTCCTGGGCCAAAAGCTCAAACCAGCGTCCGTAGGCTCTCCAGCAGGGCAAGGGATCCCCGCTCATCAACTCCTGGGTGAGCTCCTGCCAGGTCAGGGCCAAGGGGTGGGCGCAGATTTCCCGAAACACCAGCAGCTTAGCCGCCGCTTCCGCCGCTTCTTCGAGGGGGGTCATCGCTTCAAGTCGCTCTAACTTGGCGTTGTCAAAGGGGCTGGGGGTGAGGGCCGGCCCAGAGCGCTTAGCGGGCATTGTCCCGCCGGCCCAGCTCGTAGAGGCCACCGCCAACGCAGGCAATCAGACCCCAGGAGACGGCCCAGCTGTTGCCCAAAGAGAGTTCGGTGAGGGCCACCACCACCGCTGCTGCCAGCAAGAAAGGAAGGACGCTGAGCAAAGAGGCCAGAGCTCCGCTGGGATCCCAGGCCAACTGTTTTTCCCAACCCTCCTGCAGGCGGCGGTGCAGCGGCGACAAGCCCCACATCAGCCCCAGACTCCACAGGGCTGTGGCCGCCCACAACGAAGGGCGGATCGCCTCCAGTCCCCCCAGTTCAACCCCCATAGCATCCATCGGCCAGCTCCCAACCTTGCCTTTCTAGGCTAGCGAGATTGGGCCCACTCAGTGGCGGTGATGGTGGTGCCGGGAAATTGGATGGGATTGCCCAGGCTCTGGATCTGGGCCTGGAGAGCCGGCAACAGCCGCAAGTCCAGCAGCGGCTCGCGCAGGATCTCCGCCGGGATCAGATCCCGCTCCAGGGCAAAGTGGGCCGTGTGGCCGGCGGCTGTGCCGATGGCCCATTCCACCGGGTGCACCCGATAGGAGGCGCTGGCAATGCGGCTGGTGGCAATGTTCTTGTTGCCGGCCAAGAGGTTGTCGATGCGCTGGGGGATCAAAGCCCGCAGTGGGATCTGGTAGGGGTAGCTGGGGGCCTGGGCATCCTGGTTGTGGCTGGGGGGCAGGGAAAAATCCGGCAATAGACAATCGTGAAAGTCGATGGGGTACTGGCCCACCCCCACCGAGTCGTAGAAAATAAAGGGCCGCCCGCGATTGAGCTCCGATTCTCGCGTGGTGATATCCGACTCGTAGATGGTAAATCCCTGCGGGTAGGCAGGGCTGGGCCGACCGATGATGCGCCGCGACTCGCGAATGTAGGGGTACTTGGAAAGGCCGCTGGCAGTTCCCATGGGGCTATCGGGCCCCCGCAGGTAGGCATAGCGCAGGTAAAAGTCTTTTTGAAAGTCGGGATCCGCCTGCTGCAACAGAAAATCCGTCCGCCCCGCCACCAGCCAGTAGAAAAAGCCCTTGGCATGCTGCTCGGCCCGCCGCAGCGCCTCCACCCGCAAGCCCCCCATCCAGCCGCCGGGATCCAGTTGGCCTGAGGCTTGCAGTTGCTCGTGGGTGAGAATCAGGTTCATCTCCGGCCCGGTGATGCGCCAGTCGTTGCCCCAGGTCCAGTTTTGCATGGATTGATCCCCCACCCGGATGGCCTCTTCCCCAAAGCCAAACACCTGGCCGCGGATGCGGCGGTAGGTAAAGACCATCCCAAAGTTAAAGCGTGGATGTTCAAAGCTGTAGTAGGGGCCGTGCAGCGGGTCGTTGTAGAACTTGGGCTTGATGGGCACCTGCGGCACAGCAGAGCGCTCCATAACAAAGGTGTAGGTAAACCCCTGGGTGCAGTAGGGATCCCTGTAGGGCTTGGAGCTGGGCTCCCAGCGGCTTTCCCCATCCGTGCCGAGGCGGTAGGGCACCCGCGCCAGCGGCAGCAGCTCGCCGGTTTCGGTAGCATCGATAACCACCCAGGGCAGGGTTTTGCCTTGGCGTTCTGGCGGCGGCTCAAAGCGCAGGATCTCTTTGTCCCAATCCTCGGTGGGCTCTAGGCGGTAAAAATTCAGAAAGTAGCTGGAGAGATCCCCCCGATTCTCCGGCTGGACGCCGGCGTGTTTGGGGATGTTGCGGATGGCCTGCACGCTGCGGATTTGGTAATCCTCGATCTGCAAGTCCTTGACCACCGTCTCGGTAAACAGCCGCAACTGCCCCGACTGCAGATAGGGATCCACCATCTCCCGCAGGACCTGGTGGCCCACCTGGGGCGAGAAGCAGAGCACACTCACCCAGCACTTGCCGGGATTGGGATCACCGCCGTACTTTTCCCGCACCCGGCGGCGAAACTCTCTATAGCCCTGGGGAAAGATCTCGTTTTCCCGCTGCAAGGGCCGCTCATCCAAAGCCGAGACCCCCTGGGCGCTCACCTGGCCGCCAATCCAGTCGGTGATCTCGGTCATGCACACCTGTCGGCCCAGTTGCAGAGCCTCGTAGGCCGCTGCCACCCCCCCCAGCCCGCCCCCGGCGATGAAGATCTCACAGGGGATGCGGGTTTCCGACAAGGGCTGGGCCAGAGCCGCCCCGGCGCCCAGGATCCCGGCCCCCACAAGGCCGCCGCCCCATCCCTTGAGGTTGAACAGAAGTTTCATCCCACCTCCGCCCCGTAACTGGGCCTGTCGGACTTTCCGGCAACTTTTATCATGGGGGAAAGCGCTGCGAGTGCTCATGCCGAATTCCACCTTCGTCATCACCACGCCGATCTACTACGTCAACGCTGCCCCCCACATCGGCAGCGCCTACACCACCCTGGCGGCGGATGCCATCGCCCGTTACCATCGCCTGCGGGGCAAGGATGTGCTGATGGTAACGGGAACCGACGAGCACGGCCAGAAGATCCAGCGCACCGCCGAAGAGCGCGGCCTTCCCCCGCAGCAGCACTGCGACGAGATCGCGGCCCAGTTTGCCCAGCTTTGGCAGTTGCTGGACATCCGCTACGACCGCTTTATCCGCACCACCGACCCTCGCCACAAAGCCATTGTGCGGGAGTTTTTCCAGCGAGTGTGGGATCGGGGGGATATTTTCGTTGGCCGGCAGCAGGGCTGGTACTGTGTTGCCTGCGAGGAGTTCAAGGACGAGTCAGAGCTCTTAGAAGGCGGATTTTGCCCGCTTCACCCCAACAAAAAAGTGGAGTGGAAAGACGAAGAAAACTACTTTTTTGGCCTCTCTCGCTACCAGGAAAAACTGGAAGCCCTCTATGCGGAGCACCCGGAGTTCATTCAACCAGAAAGCCGCCGCAATGAGGTGATCAACTTTGTCAAGCAGGGCCTGCGGGACTTCTCCATCTCTCGCCCCAGCGTCTCCTGGGGGATCCCCTTCCCGGCGGATCCCAGCCAAACCCTTTACGTCTGGTTTGATGCCCTCATCAACTACCTCAGCGCCGCCGTGGATCCCGAGGACGAGCCGACGCTGGAAAACGCCTTGCGCCGCTACTGGCCCGCCGATGTGCACCTAGTGGGCAAAGACATTGTCCGCTTCCACGCCATCTACTGGCCGGCCATGCTCATGTCGGCAGGGCTGCCGCTGCCCAGACAGATCTTTGGCCACGGCTTTCTCACCAAAGATGGCCTCAAGATGGGCAAAAGCCTGGGCAACACGCTGGATCCCTTTGAGCTGGTGCAGCGCTACGGTGCCGATGCCGTGCGCTACTATTTCTTGACTGAAATTGAGCTGGGCAAGGATGGAGACTTTAGTGAGGGCCGCTTCATCGAGGTTCTCAACGCTGACCTAGCCAACGACCTGGGGAACCTGCTCAACCGCACCCTCAATATGCTCAAAAAATACCAGCCCGACTACCGCATCCCCGCCGTCGAGATCCCTGCGGATCACCCCCTCAAAACCCTGGCCGAGCGCCTGGCCCCGACAGTGGCCGACGCCTACGAGCGGCTGGATCCCAGCTCTGCCGCCCGCAAAGCTCTCAGCTTGGCCCAGGCCAGCAACAAATACCTAGATGAGCAAGCTCCCTGGACGTTGCATAAACAGGGGCAAAGCCAACGGGTAGCGGAGATTCTCTATGCCGTTCTAGAAAGCGTGCGCTGGGTGGCAGTAGTCCTTTCGCCCATCATTCCCAACCTCAGCCTCAAGATCCTGCAGCAGATGGGGTTTCCTTTGCAGGATGTCGCACAACTGCGCTGGGATCCCGATGCCCGTTGGGGCCGGCTTCCGCCTGGGCAAGAGCCCCAACCTCCTGTGCCCGTCTTCCAGAGAATACTCAAGTAGCTCCTAAGAATTGGCGGCATCGGGTTGGGAAGGCTGGGATCCCTCTGGTGTTGCCTTGCCGGCGGAAAGACCCATATCTCCCAAGGAAATGCTTGGCACAGCAGCAGAGAAAGAACGGCCAGCCTGGCCCGAGCGCAGCTGAGAGTTACCCATGGCGGTGGGGGGAGTCTCGCTGGACAGCGCCTGCCAGGCCGCCCGTACCCCTGCCCAAAAGCTGCGGACATTGACCTGAGCGCCGCGGGCTTGCTTGCGGGCCCCTTCCAGGGAGCGGTTCACCTGCTTCACCACCTGTCCGGCCCCCTTGACCCCTTCGTCGAGGCTGTCGGCGATCTCGCTCACTTCCAAGCTGGTCAGACGCAGAGCCTCCAGCGTGGGCGGTAACTCCCGCAGCAGCGTGTCGAAAAAGCGTTCCACGCTTTGGGCGGCTCGACCCAATTGAATGACGGCGGGCAACAGGGTCAGGATCACCGCCAAAATGGCCACTGCCACCAGACCTACCGAGAGGCCCAACCAAAATACCGGCTCGGTCATCGCGCCGCCTCCTCCCGACCTTGGGCTTCTGAGTCGGCTTCCTCCCGGGCGAGGGGACGCAGGTTTTGGGCTTGCATCAGCTCTTGCCGTTTCTGCAACATGGCTTCCCTGCCCACCGCCACTGCCTGCTGCAGCCGCAGCAGGGCCTCATCCAGACTTTTTTGGGCGGAGTCGAGCAGCTTTTCCGATTGGTATTGCAGGCTGGTGGTCACGTCTTCTGCCACTTCCGGCAGGGCCTCTGCCGATTTTTTCAGCAGTCGCCGCGTCTCCCGTCCGCTGCGGGGAGCCAAAAGCAGACCGATGACCGTGCCCACCGCCGTTCCCAACAGCAGCCCGCCGACAAACGCGCCAGTCCGGTTTTCCGCCATGCCTTGCCAGGGTTGAGGGGGGATACAGGTGGCCCCCAAACCAGACTATCAAATGATGCTGTGCTTTGCCGTGGAGGCGTCGAATTGGCTGAAATCTCAGGGGTAGGGGGGATTGGCTGCTGCGGCTGCTCTCCGGGATCCTTGGGGCTAAAGTAGAGCATGACTCTAGTCAATGATATGCTCGACTATACTGAAAATAATGTACAATATGTTCAGTATGGCTGCTTGGCATGGCTAGGTATGTAAAACCGAGAGAAGCGGCGGATTATTTTGGGGTGTGTCTCCACACCTTGAGGCGATGGGAACAGAAGGGCTGGATCCATGC